>JANQSK010001067.1 GCA_028284105.1 Anaerolineae bacterium | reverse complement strand
AGCGCGTTCATCACCACCTTCTCGGCCTAGCCAAGCCGCTACGTGGAAAACAACGTCCTGACCCGTCATGGCTTCTTTCATACCGGCTTCATCTAGGAGGTCCACTTTTTGCAGGGAAACGGCCGTTTCTTTTAAAAAAGGTACTTTATCTAAACTGCGACCGGTACCTGTGACGATGGCCTCTTCTTCTAAGGCCAATCGCTGAGCCAATCGGCCGCCAATAAATCCTGTTGCCCCAGTTACTAAAACACGTTTTCCCTGTAGTTGATGATTAATGACGGTCATCCAAAGATTGTATCGGAACTGACCTATTGCGAGTAGGGGAGTAAAAAGAAATAGGGCTGCCTGGTCAGACAGCCCTATTGATAGAATTAAAATAGAAAAACAAGTTATTGGTAAATATCGCCAATCATGTGCAATCGGACGGTATAAGCTGCCCCGCGACCCTCGCGGCTTTCAGCAAATAATTGGCCTTTGTGCGCATCAACAATCCGCTTGACGCTGTCTAAGCCCATGCCAGGGATCAGGTTTTGCTCGAGATTGTTGGCATCTTCCCCAAGATTGAACAGAAAAGAGACTTCTTCTTTGGTGAAGGCGATCCCATTGTTCATCACAGTGAGCACAAAATCTAAGCCTTCGGTATGTGCATCCACTGTTACACAGCCGTGAATTGGCGCATCCTTCAAGCTGTGGCCAATGAGATTGTAGGCCATTAAGCAAAAACACTCTTTATGCGTGTCTGCATAAATTGAATCAGAAAATAGGCGTAGGTCGAGTTGAATGTGCTTGCTTTTTGCCAGCGGTTCAAGCTGCTTCACAACACTTTTTAACAGCGGCGCTGTATTGACACGGACTGTTTTAATTGTGTCGATAGATTGCACATTGACTGCCCGGGTCGTGTTTTTACTTACCCAAACAGATTGATACTTCTCAGAATCAGTTTGAAAGATATTGAACATGTTGGCTCCTATACCGTGAAGCGTGTGTGCTTGCACCCCAGTGACGTTTCACTTTGAAGTATAAAGTTCAAAGTTGAGGGTAAAAATGACGAATTGTGACCAAAAGGGCAAAACAGCTAGGTATTTTGTCCTAATAAAGGTAATTCGATGATGAATGTGCTTCCTTCACCCACCGTGCTTTCTACAAAGATGTCCCCTTGATGGGCTTCTACAATGGTTTTTACGATATAGAGTCCAATGCCGTTTCCACTAATTGAACTTGTCCGGGCACTGTCTGTTCGGTAGTAGATGTTGAATAATTTGGCTAAATTCTCTTTGCTAATCCCTAAGCCATTATCTGATACACGTAACACAAATTTTGTTTTTGTGAGCTTGGCATTGACTTCAACTTTCCCCCAGTCAGGTGTGTATTTGAGACTGTTTGAGAGCAGGTTGTAAGTAATTTGCCAAAAGCGTTGTTTATCGACAGGAACAAGTAATGGCTCTTGCTGAAGCGTCAAGTGGAATGTGAGGTGTTTTTTCTCAATAATAGGGCCGAGCGCCTCTATGGTTTTCGTGAGAATGTCATCAACGGCCGTTTCCTCAATATCTAGCACCAGTTGCCCGTTTTTCAGCTTATCAACAATCACAATATCATCAATTAAAAAGTTGAGGTGATTGGATTGGTCAATGATGGCGTGCAGCATTTCATCACGAGCGCTTTCATCTTTGACGCCATTCGTCGACATTAATAAAGACGCATACCCCATAATGGCAGATAACGGATTGCGCATATCGTGGGTGGCCATCGATAAAAAGACATCTTTCATCTTAATGGTGTGGTTTAATGTTTGATTGGTGTTGTCTAGCTCGTTTTTAAGTAAATACAGCTTGTTTTTTTGCTGGGTTAAGCGTTGATGTGCAATACCCAGTTCCGTTTGATCTTGAATGAGTAAAAAGAGCCCTGGCTGATGATTTTGTAGTTTTTGGGCAGTTACCTCAAAATGGAGATAGGCGTCAGACCCATCAGATAGCGTTCGGCTGATGTGCTGAAGCTGGAATTTGGGTGATTTGTTGTGAAGAACGGCCGTTAATTCATCCTCCATACCCACAAATTCCCAAAGCGCAGATTCAAGTGTTAAACCAAGCGGATCATGGTCCGTTGAGGTTAAATGTTTGAAATTATTTGATACCTTTAAAATGCGGAAAGAAGCATCTATAACAGCAAAAGCAAATTCATCCGTTTTTAGTAAAGCATCTGCAACATCCAAAGATAGTCGCGATTGGTTCAAAGTATTGTGCAGAACTGTCATATTTTCCCCTCGAGATTAATTGCGAACTGCGTAAAAAGCGACTCAACATTTTCGCCCGTTTTGGCGCTGGTCAAAATGAACGGAACCTCATAAAGAGATGCAATTTCCGCAATATCAGCATTCGTGATTTGGCGTTCGTCTTCTAAATCAGCTTTATTTCCCACAAACATAAGTTCAATGGTCGGGTTGAGTTCTTTGAGAAGCTGTGTATATTGAACTAACCCTTCGATCGTTTCATGACGTGTTAAATCACAAACGATGATGGCACCAGAGGCTCCCGAAAGATAGCTCTTGGTGACATGCTGAAAATCTTCGCCGCCTGCCAAATCCCAGAGATATAAATCGAACGTGTGGTGGGTTGCATCTACCTTCTTTCGCGAGATTTTTGCACCGATGGTCGATAAATACCGATCATCAAAACGATCTTCTACAAATCGCTTGATGAGACTGGTTTTCCCCACTGAAAAGCTGCCCAGTAAACACACTTTTTGGCGAATTTCAGATTTTGGACTCCCTATTTCTTCATAGTCTGTTGTTGAAGCAAATGATGCTTGTGTTTGGTGGACCATATCAATTTCCCCTTTTGTGTTGGACACACAGCATATAGGTCCGGCTCGTTCATTGTTTTGACAGAATGATTAGGCAAAGCAAGCGGTCGTGATTGTTTGTCAAAACACCAAGTTCCGCTGTTGCTGGCAATCCAGCAATCTCTTTTTGGAACATTAGATCGTTTCTTGTTTTGGCCCCTTGTCTTCAACTTCTAAAGTGAGCGCTAAGGTTTCTAACTCATGTGACAAGGCTTTATAAAGCTCATCATTGACTTGATTCGTTTGGAATCGTTCCTCAAACCGCAAATGCATGTTGGTAATAAAGTTCTGGCATATGCGGCGGAATTTTTGTGGCTGTACCCCTGTGATAACGGCGGCAAGATAGACTTTATCCCCGTTGTGAATGAGGATGCGGTTGTTGCCATATTGGATTTCTTGTAATCCAAAGTTCTCGTCATCTTCTTCCAAAAAGCTATCTTTTACAAAGTCACGAACGGCCGTTAACATACCGCTTATTAACCCTGAATCGTCATCTTCTTCAATCTCTTTAGACCAATGTCCCATCAATAAGCCCGAATTGGGTTGAATTAAAAAGAGTTCTTCAACACCAAATGGGAGCGCATCACGAAGAATCATCTCTGATGGCTCAATGCCGCGCATTCTGGCCCACATTCTCGACACCACTTTGCCAGGTTGACTGGCCGCTCGAATTTGCGAATCGATTCGCTCTTGCAAATCACGAGTGAAATCGGCGATGGCTTGACGTACGGATTGGAAAATAATAGGAGAGAGGGCTTTTACCATCGACTCTCTTTCATTTTCAATCTGGTATCGAATGGCTTTGCTCATGATGGGGCCAAGCGCTTGGGTGATCTTTTGAGGATGTTCATGCGCCGCTTTGCTAAAAAGCATGGCAAACTCATGCTCAAGCCGCTGATTAAATGCCGCTCTTTGTCTTGCAATCTTTTGTTCAAGTTGCTCGATGTTTTGCTGTTGTAGCTTTTTTTGCGCTACGTGGGCTTGCCCTAACTGTTGATACGCCTTCTTCATAAACTCAATGTTTTGAGAAAGCTCAGGAGCAAGTTGGGATAATTCGGCCGTTTCGAGCTCAAGCCTTTTGAGTCGTGCCCACTCTTCATCTAGCAAAATCATGCGAATTTGCTGGAGCTCTTGGTTATCCCCAGCCTGTGCAGCCATCAAAAATGGAGCTGTGTCAAACAACGAGGTGCTCATTCGTCATGCTCTTGCTTGAGTTGCTGGCCTAACTGAATCAGCAAATCACCCAATCGATTTTGATTGTGGTTGATTGTTTGTTTGAGATCTTGGGTTGAAGCTTCTTGTGTTTCAAGTTTGGTGACCAATGATTTTTCTAACGCATTGATCTGCTCATTTGCCTCTGTTTGCATTTTTTGAAGCGCATCTTTGAGCTGGTTGTTTTCAGCTTGAAGCGATTGAAGCTGGGTGTTGAAATGGGATTCAATGCATTGACGCTCAGAAGCAAACGCTTGTTCCTGGTCATTCTGTTTGATTTGAAAGCGATCGAGGGACGCTTCTAACTGCTCAAGTCGTTCTTCAAACGATTTGGCTGTGCTTCCAAAGAGAATGTTGCGTAGGTTAGCGAGTTGATTTTCAGGTGTTGTGCTCTCAGTTGAAGTAGTCGCTATTTCTGATACGCCATTTGATACGTGGTTATTCGATGTTTTACCCATAATGTTGTCTTCCAATAATGAATTTTGATAAACACAATTAATTCCAATAAAGATGCGAAAATTGTGTCTACGTAAAGAACAAAAACTTGAACCTAAAATATTGATGTTTTGTTCTTATGCTGCAATACGGTCAAGGGTCACAATACAGTCTCGTTTGATTTCCTATTATTTAATAGACGACAAATTAGGGATTTGGTCACATTTGAGATTTTAAGTGCGTGGCGAGGAAGCTGGCGCCGACACGTTCGGCCCAAAATGTTGGGCGAATGAGAGAGGGGTGTTCGAGGAAGCCCCCATGCCCACCGTGGTTGGTGAGTATCGTGGTGAGGGCGGGGTTTTCGAGGAGATCGAAGGGGATATCGCTGGGGTCAAAGAAGGGGTCATCAGTCGAACGCAAGATGAGGGTTGGCTTTTCAATCGTATCTAAAAAGTTCTTGGAGCTACATTGATCGTAATAGTCTTGTCCATCCTTAAACCCATTGATGGGTTGCCACGCGTCGTCAAACTCGCGGAATGTTGTAGCTGCAAAAACGGCGTCTAGGTCGATATGATCTTCATAAAGATGTTGATTGTGTCGCGCTTTCTTTTTGAGAGAGCGCAAGATGTTGGTCATGTAGAATTGGCCCGTCTCTTCCATGATTGTAGAGCCAAGCCCCAAATCGAATGGGGGTGAAATGGCAACGGCCGTATCGACAAAACGGCCGTTTTCCCCCATATATTTCAAGGTAACGTTGCCACCTAGTGAGAAGCCAATTAGCCCTTTGGGCACATTAGGAAAGTTATCATTCAGCCATTCCAATAAAAAGGTGACATCATCAGTTGCGCCAGAGTGGTAAAGGACAGGTGTGCGATTCATTTCACCGCTGCATGAACGAAAGTTCAATCCCACAGCGCGAATGCCTTGTTTGGCAAGCTGGCGGTATATTTCAAGGGCTAAACTGCCTCTAGCTGACCCTTCCAAGCCATGGAGCACCAGCACAATTGGGGTATCTTCCCCTAAGGCTGTCCACAACCAGCGATGCCGTGACACATACGGGAAATCAATATCGACAAAGTCCCCATCGGCGGTATCGAGACGGATACGCTTAAACGTAATGCCGCGTCCGCTGCTGATGCGGCGGAACAGAAATGCAGCCATCGTTTGGGCATGAGGGCCTTTAAAAGTCGAGGGTGGATTAAATGGAGGAATAT
>JANQSK010001053.1 GCA_028284105.1 Anaerolineae bacterium | reverse complement strand
CTATGCTATCGAGCAGGTTGCATCAGTTCTTGGATACGATTGGCCACAATGGGGCAGGCCACTGTCCGTGCTTGTTCAGGCATTTTTAACCTTTGGTGTCCTATTGCCACTTTACTACTTTTGGCCCTGGTCGCGACCCCGCTATAAGGGTGTCTTTCTAATGTGGCTTTGGTGTTCGGCTGGCATCTTTTTGTTGATTCCGATCCATTTTGTTCATTTTTTCCGTTTAGAAACGGCTTCATTGTTGCAAATTATCCTACTTTTTATTTTTGCCTTCATGCTCAAACGGCGATTTCCAATGCAGAATTATGAATCCCATCCAAACTGGTGGTGGCCTGCGATGCTTCTTGCTACCCTTGCCGGAGTTGGGTGGTTTTTGTGGGGAGCGTTTGGCACTTGGACCGATCTTTTCTTGGTTATGCTTTCAGCAGGGACGTTTGGCTGGGTTAGCCAGCTGCTGATAGATCGCACACTTATGCCCGCTATCAAGAATAATTCTATGGGTGACGGATGGGATTTAGCTTTAAGCGGTTTTGTAGTCACGAATGGACTGTTGATGCTCGGAATGGCTTATGGCTGGGTTGGGCAGCGTGTGTTTATTTTCGCAGCGCTATGGTTTTCTGGCTGGCTTATTACGGTCCTCTTTAATTGGGGAGGTGGCAAAACGGCCGTTTTATTCATCACTCTGCTCTTCGGCTTGCCACTAGCGATGATTGATAACGATGAATTAGTGCTCGCTATTTTCGAAGATCCCATTTTGAAATGGGGAGGTTATGCAGTAGCAATAACCCTCATTGTTACTTCTATAAGTGGCATCCTTTTGTTCTTGCTACAAAAACGTTTGCATTCTGACTTGTTGGGACATCCGTTTTTAAAAGGAACAACAGTGTTCACTTTTGTAGTGGTGATGGGCTTATTCTTCTTAGTTGGACAATCGGGTACACATGGGGATCGCGTTTTTGTCATATTGAATGAGCAAGCAGATGTAAGTCCGGCCGTATCAATAAGCAATTACGACGAGCGGCGTGCTTTTGTTTATGACACACTTGTGAATCACGCCAATGAGGACCAAGCTGATTTACGTCGATTGTTAAATCGACTGCCTGTTGAATATACGCCTTATTATTTGGTAAACGCGATTGAAGTAGAAGCAGGGCCACTATTGAGACTGTATCTGTCAACGCGGCCAGAAGTAGATCGAATTATCGATTCGCCCGTTTTACGGCCGTTACCTGCCGAACTTGAGACTGTCACTGGCGTGGCCTCAGCCCCAACAGAACCACAATGGAATTTATCCCAAATTGGGGCGACGCGCGTGTGGGATGAGTTTAATGTCCGTGGTCAAGGTATTGTGATTGGACAATCTGATTCAGGGGCAGAGTGGCAACATCCTGAGCTCATGGACAGCTATCGTGGTCGAGATGGGAATCACTCTGGTCACTGGCTTGATCCCTATGGAAATCGGCCGTCACCGTTTGATCACGGTGGCCATGGTACGCATACACTTGGATCGGTGCTGGGGAACAGTGTCGGTATCGCACCCGATGCAGAATGGTTTGCTTGTGCTAATTTAGATCGAAATTTAGGAAATCCGGCCGTCTATTTGGACTGCATGCAATTTATGTTGGCCCCTTATGCTCACAATGGTGATCCATTTGTGGATGGAGAATCGACTCAAGGTGCACATGTGTTAAATAATTCATGGGGCTGTCCAGCAATTGAAGGCTGTGATCCACTCTCATTGCAACCTGCTGTTCTTGCATTACGCCAAGCAGGAATATTTGTGGTTGTTTCAGCGGGGAACGATGGAGACGTCGGGTGCGAGACAGTCACCTCACCATTGGCGATCTATGATGAGGTATTTTCAGTAGGGGCATCAGATAGTAATGGTTTTGTGTCTTCATTTAGCAGCCGTGGTCCGGTGACCGTCGATGGAAGCGGCCGCATTAAGCCTGACATTCTTGCACCAGGAGTCAACGTGTTATCAGCATTTCCAAATGGGAGCTATGAATATGCAGATGGAACATCAATGGCAGGACCACACGTGGCTGGCGTGGTTGCGCTGGTGTGGTCTGCAAATCCTGCATTGATGGGTCAGATTGATGAAACGGAGCGCATTTTGCGAGAAACGGCCGTTTCCTACCAGCCAAGCTTGTCAAGCAACCCGTGTGCCAAAGAGAATCCAGAAAACGTCGTGGGGGCTGGTATTGTTGATGCGTATGGGGCCGTTCTTGAGGCTTTGAACAATTGAACCTGGTAAACTGGAATGCTTTATTTTCATTGCATTCACAGGCAATTGCTCTATAAAAATCCAGCTTTTTTTAATTCAGCCTCAGTCGTAATAACCCATTCTTCTACAGATTTTTCGCCGTTTAATATCAAGTCAGCGCCTGGCATAATTTGCTTGATTTGCTCTAGATAGGTTGGTCGATAACTGGCTAGATAGTTATTGATATATTCTTTTAATGCCTCGGCTGGTATCTGTTCTGCGTTACCTGCATACCTTAAAATCGTTCTGGCTAAACCAACCTCCAGCGGGGTTTTGATATAAACTAAATAGTCTAGATGTTGACCCGTATTATGGTGCGCGCGGCCAAGCGGCGCTTCACAAAAAATAAGTGGGGTAGGTTCACAACTGGACCCATCAATTGGAGATTTTACAGAGTTTCCTTTTTTAAGGGATGCAAGATCAGTTGCTAATTGAGGTGACCGAAATACATTAAAGTCAGCCCCATCAGCAAACCATTGAGAAAAGTTTGCTGGGTAGGTTTTGTCGTCCGCATAATCATCAAAATAGAGAGTTGTTGACCCATTGAAATGGGTAGACAGAGCTTTAGTCAATGTTGTTTTCCCACCTCCTGATACACCACTTATTCCAATAATCGTTGGGTTTTTACTCATATAAAAACTTCCTTTTCCTATCTGTAGGGCGAGATTATGAATAGCCACCTTTTAAAGAATAGTTGAGTGTGGCAGAATCGTCTATCAAAAATTTGCCAACGATAATCATTAAGGATTCCAAGATGCATCTCTAAAAGCATGTATATGCCATCAATAAATGTAACGAAAATTATTTTTAATTTCTAGGCAGAATCTTTGATTTCTTTTATGAATTTTGGCAGTTTGACCAGTCCATTGGCGTGTAAACAACTGTATGGCACATGTAATTTTATATTACTAGTTACGGTTTTGATTGTGAACGCAGGAACATAAATCATCTCATTGGATGGTCGATTTATCCCCAAATATAAGTCATATTGCTTCCAAATAGTTGAGTTTGGTCTTTGTCTTGAATAAATATTTTGTATCGTTCCTAAACAAACATAACTGCTGTCAAAGACATCAATGCCATGTGAAAGATTTTCTTCAAAAAATAAGGGTTCTCTTGCCAGTGCTGCAAACAAATCAGCAGTGGGAAATTGTAAGGAAATTTCATTTGTATTGCGGAAATTATATTGAATAAAATCTTCAATTACATTTCCGTCATGAGATAGGTATTGAGTTGCCGAGATTTCATCCCAATTAATAAATGCTTTGAAGCGGTAAATCGGATTTAGTAAAAAAACACCGTCTTTTGTTATTTTGAAGCGAACAGTAGGTTTTCTCAATTCATTGCCAAAGTGAACAAATCGAAAATAATGCCATTTTCCTTGTTTAGGGACATGTTTAGTGGAAAAGTGATGAATCATATAAATCCATCCAGTTAGATAGACATCGATAAATACTTTTATGAGTATCCCCAAAAAGAGGAGGATTAGAATTACAGTAAAAGGAGGCATATTAGTTAATAACTGTTTGATTAGGAAGATAAATATCTAATCTTCAGGTATAATTATACTGTGTGTCTTTACACATTTTCCACAAACAATAAAACGTTTTGACTTCAAAATATAAGACAAACGATACATGAAACAGATCTGGAGTTGTGAATGAATCATTCTAATGGCAATTCGAAGAAAGAGTTCCAATACATAGGAAAGCCTCGTCCTATTATTGATGGTTTGGAGAAGGTGACAGGCTATGCTAAATACACGGCCGATTTTTCCGTACCTAACATGCTTTACATGAAACCGATTTTGGCGCAGATGGCGAATGCAAAAATAGCTTCTGTTGATAAAGATGATGCTTTAGAGGTGCCTGGGGTTGTTGCTATTTTGACCGCAGAAGATTTACCGACAAAAGATAACCTGATTAATTCTCGCAATAATGCCATTTTGGCGAAAGAGCGCACGCTTTGGGTGGGCCAGCCTGTCGCTGTGATAGTCGCTGAAACAGAAACGGCCGCTTCAGATGCAGCGGAGCTTCTTTTTGTAGATTACGAACCTGAAGATGATGTGGTAACGGCCGTTATGGATGCCATTGAGCCGTCAGCACCAAAAGTGTGGCCCACCGGTTTCCCAACTGCCGATGAAGATATGTCCTCACTGCACGGAAATACTGAATTGGGTGAAGCAGCCGACGATTCAGATGGTATCAACAATCTGCAATCTAAGAACCACTTTGAGCGGGGGAATGTCGAAGAGGGGTTTGCAGAATCTGAAGTTGTTGTTGAAAAACAATATCGCATTAACAGTATTCATCAAGGATACATGGAACCCCACGCCGTTGTGGTAGATCCTGATCCATTGGGACGTAGCCTGACAATTTATACAGCTACTCAAGGAATGTATGGTGTGCGCAATGACGTGGCAAACCAACTTGGCTTGCCTCAACATGCTGTTGTTGTGAAGCCAATGGCATTTGGTGGTGGCTTTGGTGCAAAGTACGGTATTTATGAGCCTCTCGTTTCGGCCGTTGCCTTGACCGTAAAACAACCTGTCAAACTCTCCCTTTCTCGGTCAGAGGACTTCTTGTCATCAACTCCTGCGCCAGAAATCGTGATTAAAGTCAAAACTGGGGCCAAGAAAGATGGCACTGTTACGGCAATTGAAGCAAGCTCCTACACCAATAATGCCGTCTTTTCATTTAATCATGGTGGATTGATTGCGAGCTTGATTGCTGGGACCTATAAGTGGGAACACGTAAAGATTGACACATATGAGGTCAATACCTTTACGAATCCTGTAGGGGCATATCGAGCACCTGGTGCGCCCCAAGCAGCCTTTGCAATTGAAGGCAATATGGATGAGATGGCTACTCAGCTAGGCCTCGACATGCTTGAGTTCCGCTATCAAAACGCAGTTGAGGATGG
>JANQSK010001051.1 GCA_028284105.1 Anaerolineae bacterium | reverse complement strand
GGATCACCCCCATCTTGGGAAAGGGCTGATATTGCCAAGATAGGCATGAAAAAGAGTGATGAAAAAAGAATATACAGGAAGATGTAGCGGGTTTTAGATTGTGATGTTGGGTTCAATTTTGGCCTCCAAAAATTTATTGCTTGCAAAAGGCATTATAGATTTGGAGGATTTTTGAAGTTTAAATTGAACTTAAAATTACTTTAAATTTATTTTTTATCTTTGAATAAAAATCGTAGAAACCCAACTAAAAGGAGCACAATCGGAATACCAATCATCAGCTGATTGATGGTTTTGATATCTCGTTTATATGTTTCAATGCCCTGATTAAGCTCGAAATTTTCCTCAAAAATACCAAACATACCAGGATGCTTGGTGACAAGTCCCAACTGCTCTGCAATCATAAACATAGAGACTTCCGTTGAAATCTGTTCTCTGTTTCTACGGTAGGCGTACGTAGAGTAATAACGAATATTTTCACCTAAAGTGGAATCATAAGCGTGAAGAGCATCACCTAATTCATCGTGAGTTAAATAAAAATCTCGAAAGGCACCCACAGATGTGATGCCAATATTGATTAAGTCTCCCGTGCTTTCAAAACCATGGGCCGAATCACCCAGCAAAAGGACCGATTTATAATAGAAGGTAGGGGCTTTGACCTGTTCAAATTTGCCGGTGACACCCGCTTCCCACTCTTGATTAATGATTTCAGTTGAATCAACATATTCTGCAAAGAATTGTTCATTGATTGCTTTGACACGCTCGTGTGGAACATCGAGATCATACTTAATGAGAATGCTGATCTCCTCATCAGGCTGTTGCATACAAGTGGTCACAATTCGCAATTTATCTTTAGGGGATTGGGGCGGGTTGGAAACGTAAACGTTAGAGGCATAAGCTTCTGCACCGCCATCGTACTTTTCTTTAAGCTTGCCTGTTGATGGGAGTCGATAAGCATGCCAATAGTCTAAAACTTTAAGAGAGAATTCTTCCTCATCATAATCTGGGTGGACTTTCGCTAATTGCTTACGTGTATAACTATTAATGCCATCTGCGCCAATGAGTAAGTCAAACGTCATTTCCCCTTGAGAGGCTTCAACGCAAATATTGTTGTCAAAATCAATTGAGGTGACTTCTGATTCAAAGACGATCGGTATATCTTCTTCCACCACTTTTTCATAAAGCTTGGTAACGATGTGGTTGCGCCAATGAGAATAGGCATCGTCTTGGGTGATAGTGTATTGAAAATCCTGTCCTAACACATTGACGTGAATAACAATCCCAAAATATTTGGAACGTTCAGTCATAATCTCATCCCAAACATCAATCTGTTTTAAAATTTTGATAGATGCAGGTGTTAAAACGATAGGGAAGGTGAAGCCGTATTTGTTTAAAAATTTTTCTTTCGTCTGGCGTTCAAATAAGATGATTTTTTCAAAGTAAGGTTTTAGTAGAAGGGCCGAAACCATTCCGACTGGACCTGAACCGATGATGATTAATTGTTTTTGTTTTTGGGGTTGATTTGATGTCATAGAAGAGTTTAAACGTTTTGATTGATTGTTTTGATGTTTGAGATGAGTATAAATGAAATTTAGTGAGTGGCAATAGCCCTTATTCGTATCAATTTCCACTCTGCTCTTACGGAAATCTTTTGACTAATTCAGTAGGTTTTGCTACACTCTGTGTCATAAATATGACATATGTTGTGTCGTAAATATCGGATTTTTCGAATAAGGAACATAAAATGCGTATTGATTTATTGAAAGGTGGCAAACGGCCGTTTCCCCTTCGAATTGCATTAGGGTTTATGAAACTACAAGCAGGTATTTATTCAGGGCCACCTTTAGCCTTGACCTATCGACCTGATTTGCTAACAAAAGATTTACGAGATTATTTGCTTCGTGGAATGGCTGGCTCTGGTGGGTGGAATAAGGGAGAAGCTGAGCTTTTTGCTGCGTTTGTCTCCCGATTGAATAGCTGTAATTTTTGAACAGCGGCGCACGCTGCAGTTGCAGCGACGCATATTCCTCAAGACACAATGGATGCCGTTTTAAATGATTGGAAAACGGCCGTTTTACCCGAAAAGACGCATGCGGCTCTTCGCCTTTTGGAGCGATTGACGCTAGATCCCATGTCGATTGATCCCCAATTTGTTGAACAACTTCGAGAAGATGGTTTAGATGACCATGCCATGCGTGAGGTTGCCAATGTATCATTCCATTTTAATTTCATGAACCGGCTTGCTGATTCATTTGATTTTGAAATCTTAAATGAAAAACAACAGGCGATGGAAACAAAGATGCTCAACAGAAGCGGCCGTTTCCAAAAAGGAGCCCAAGCTGATCCCATTTGGATGACGGATGCTGATGGTCATATCCGCCCAACTGAACTGGCTCTAACGCGTGATGCAATCCTAAATGCACCAGGAAAAACTACTCCAGAGCTTAGACAGTCTGCAGAAGCATTTTCGGCAGTTCAACGAGGGCAAACGCGATCTGAGCAAGACCCTTTGCCCAAAGAGCTTGAGCGCTATCTGAAAAAAGTGGCGCTCTACGCCTATAAGATTGTTGATAGGCAGGTAGAAGCTTTGAAAAAAGATGGCTATACGGATGAGATGATCTATGAGATCACGATTGCAGGGGCGTATGGGGCAGCCTTGGTAGGGGTTGAAAAGCTATTTGAGGTTTTGTATGGTGAGCACTGAGAGTTAAATATGAAGAGACATGACGTTTTTTTAAAAAACGTCATGTCTGGTCCGATTATTAAGGAGAATGGAGAAGCGGCATAAAAATCTTGAATTCTGTCGCTTCTACCTCAATTGCCCCAATATCGGGATTTGACCCTTGTGGTCGTAGTTCACCCCGCTGATCTTCTGTTAACAACGAATTTCCAGCATCAATGGCTGGACTGTCTTCTAGTAAAGTATGTGTCCAGGTATCACCTCCATTGTCCTGGAGGGGGCCAAGTAAGGGGTCTTGATTTGAGATATCACCTGTCCCATTAAAGTTACAGGTTCCATCACTATCTAAGTTGTAGCCGTTGGATGTCAATGTGCCTGAACAATCATTACCGCTCAGACTATTGGCAACAATTGTATTGTCAACAGTCAGTGTGCCGCCAGCGTTTTCAATACCACCGCCTGTCATGGCTGAATTGTTGGCAATGGTGCTATTTCTTATCGTAAAGGTTCGAAGATTGTAGATTGCCCCCCCACCACCAACGGCCGTATTCTCGCTAAAGGTACTGTTTTGGATAGTAACCAAGCCACTATTCCCACTAAAAAGCCCACCTCCTTCATTAAGGGTAACGTTATTGCTCAATGTGCTGTTATTCAATTCCAAAGTGCTGTTATTGTAAATGCCACCTCCAGAGTCAGCAGAGTTATCTTTAATATGGCTATTATTGACAGTTAATGTCCCTTCGTTCAAGATGCCACCTCCATTGAGTGTTGCTGATAGGTCGCCTCTCATAATAGAAATGTTTTGGATGGTGACTATCGTGTTGGCGGCAATGTGAAACGGCCGTACATCCGCCAGATATTGTCCATCGACAGCAAAATCATTCCCTTCAATTAAAAGCTCAACGCCAGACGTATTATTGTTGATAGATGATGGGCTAGTTGTTAGACTAATTCCCTCAGTGAGGGAGATAGTATAAGTGGCTACGATTGATTTATCATTGTAGCAGTTGATGGCATCGCTAAGAGATGCCTCAGTCGCAACAATCCAAGGTTGTTCAGTACAATCAAACTCCCATTCGAATGCACCAATATCGTCTCCTCCATTTTGGGGGCGAACGATGCCACGTTGGTCTTCAGTTAACGTAGTACTGCCTGCATTAATTGCAGGGCTCCCTTCTAATAGCGCATGAGTAAATGTAGCGCCCCCATTGTCCTGTAATGGACCAAGGAGCGGGTCCTGATTAGAAATGTCCCCTGTATTGCTAAATTCGCAGCTACCATCGCTGTCTATGTTGTATCCATTGGAAGGGAATAAACGAGAACAGTTAGCAGTAGCAGTTGGATTGGAAATGATATTGTTATCCATTTGGATCATTGGAGAAACATTGTGATGGAGTGCAACTGCGCCACCGTTTCCTGAAATTGTGCTGTTTTGGATGGTGGCGTTCCCTTCTAAATTTATGGCACTCCCCATTAACCCGTTGTTGCCACTAACCGTACTGTTTTGGATGGTGGTATTGCCGCCGCCGATGAAAATTCCACCTCCTGAATTGGCGCTGTTGCCATTAATGGTACTGTTCCGGATGGTTAGTGTGCCGTCATTGTCAATTCCACCACCGTTACTTGTCACGCTATTATTGCTAATGGTGCTGTGTTCAATAATCAGTTCAGCACTTAAACTACTGGAAATACCACCCCCAAAATGCCCCCCATCATTTCCTGAGATGGTGCTGTGTGTAATAGTCAATACACCATGGTTATCAATACCTCCAGAGTGGTTATCTGCAGTATTGTCACGAATGATGCTGTTTTGAATGGTTAGGAATCCAGTATTAACGACACCGCCTCCGCTACTATCATGTCCACGCATAATGGTGATGTTTTGTAGAGTAACGGCCGTATCAAAACCTATATAAATAGGTTGAACATTCGATAAGTCTTGCCCATCAAGTGCAAAGCCGTCGCCATCTATAACAAGGTTCACACCCACTCTATCGTTATCTATCACAGTAGTGTCATCTGTTAGGCTAATCACTTGTGTGAAGGAAATGGCATAGTTTCCAGCTGATGTTTTGCCATTAAAACAGCTAATTGCATCGTTAAAATCAGCTTCAGTGCCAACACTCCAACTGCTGTTGCTACAGTTTACAGCCATCGCCTGAACTGGGGGGGCTTCGATCATCTTTATGAATGTGAATAGGGTGAGGAATAGGGGGATAAGTAAGATAAAAATTCTCGTGAACACGGCCGTTAATGGCAATCGTGGATGGTGCAATGATGGCATAGATACTTCTCTTTGTTAAAAATGATAATTAATTTGGGTTTTGCAATGCTCAAGAAAGAAGAATTATGGTCACTTTTTGAGTAGCGTGACATCTGGGGTAATCTCTCTTGGCTCCAAAAGGTATGATATTAAATTGCTCAAGGTAGATGGAGAGGAAAAAGGGTCTATGACCTTTTTTGAAAAAACGATTGTCGAAGCGGAGGAACCATGGCTCAATTTATTGATTTATCAACACCCATATCAACTAGTCCAGAGGGTGTACCCCCATTTTTTAGAACTGAAATTGAATACAGTGATCATCAAGGGGGTGCAGCCCACATTCAATCGATGTTAAACGTTCCGGCACACCTATTGAGAGATGAAGAGGGTTGGGCAGTCGAAACCATTCGGCAGCTTGGCACACATAACAGTACGCATGTTGATGCCCCTTGGCATTACAACAGCCTCATTCAAGGAGAACCCGCCCAAACAATTGATGAACTGCCTCTTGAATGGTTTTTCAATGACGCCGTTGTTCTCGACATGACTCACAAAGCGGATGGGGAGGTCGTGACGCCAGAGGACGCTCAGTCTGCACTTGAGAAAATTGAAGTTGTTCTCAAACCATTAGATATTGTTCTTATTCGGACTGGCTGTGATAAATATTATGGCAATTCAGACTACATGTTTCGGGGTTGTGGCGTGTCAGCTGAGGCGACACATTGGTTTTTTGACCAAGGCATTCGCGTGATGGGGATTGATGCTTGGGGATGGGACAAGCCGCTGAATATGCAGGCTGAGGAAGCCTTAAAAGCACAGGAGAAGGGCATCTTTTGGTCAGCACACCAAGCAGATTTGCCGTATTCCCAAATTGAACGATTGATGAATTTAGATCAATTACCTAGTCACGGTTTTAAGGTAGCCTGCTTTCCATTAAAAATTGTGCGGGGAAGCGCAGCGCCAGCTAGGGTCGTGGCGATAGTATAAAAAACGGCCGTTTCGAAAAACGGCCGTTTCAATAAAACTAAATTGCAAAAACTGAAAGCTTAATCTGAGTAAAGTGATTCAATCGCATCAGCAAAATGCTCATTCACCACTCGGCGTTTAATCTTCATCGTTGCCGTTAATTCACCATCTTCCACAGTAAAATCACGTGGCAAGATATTGAACTTGCGTACTTGTTCGACACGGGCGAACAGAGGATTCACGAGTTCATCAATGCCTTTTTGAACCGCATCAATGACTGTTTGATTGGTGTGCAATTCACCGCTAATGCCATTTGCTTGCGCAAATGCAGCCGCTGCTTCTGGTTCGAGTGTTACCAATGCCGTGAGGAAACGGCGTTGCTCGCCAATAACAACTGCTTGGGAAACCAGAGGAATGTTCTTGAGGGCAGCTTCAATGTTTTTAGGCGCAATATTCTTACCACCAGAGGTGATAATAATTTCTTTCTTGCGTCCAATAATGGTTAAGTAGCCATCTTTATCGAAAGCACCAAGGTCACCAGACTGCAACCAGCCATCTTTCAAATCGCTCGCTGTGGCTGCCTCATTCTTGTAATAACCTTTGAAGACGTTTGGCCCCTTCATGACGATTTCGCCATCGTCTAAGAGCTCAACGGTTGAACCTGGCCATGCTTGACCCACTGTACCAAATTTAGTGCCACCAGGGCGATTGATGGTTGTTGGACCAGTCCCTTCAGATTGTCCGTACACTTCCAAAATAGTGATGTCTAAAGAGGCAAAGAACTCAAGGATTTCTTTCGCAACAGGTGCAGCACCTGTGACTCCATACTTCGCTTCAGTGAAGCCGAGTGCTTCCTTAACTTTAGAAAAAACCAATCGATCAGCCAAACGATGTTGGAAAGCGAGCCCACCAGGAACATCTTTGCCAGCGTTCTTCAAATCGCTCACTTTCTTTCCAACGCCAAGTGCCCAATTGGCGATGTTGGCGCGAATACCGGTCGCTTGTGACATATTAGCTGAAACGGCTGCATGGAAGCGTTCCCAAATTCTTGGAACACCAAACAAGATGGTAGGTTGAACTTCTTTCAAATTGCTGTTGAGGTGATCTTGTGGATGGTATTGAGCGTAATAAAGCTGATATCCCCAAGTAATGGCGCTGTGAATTGAGAACATTTGCTCAGCAATATGAGAGAGTGGCAAGTATGACAAGAGACGATCTTCAGGACCAAGCTCTAAAACGTGACCACTGTTCTTAGATGTCGCCGCAAGGTTTTCGTGTGACAACATTACACCCTTTGGTGGACCTGTTGTTCCTGATGTGTAAATGAGTGTGGCTAATTGATCGGCTTCTAAGCCAGCGAGGGCGTCATCGATTTGAGAATCAGGTACGTCTTTTCCTTTTTCCATGAATGCTTCCCAAGAGGAAGTCATATCATCATCGATGTTTTCACCTTTCATTGTGACGATGTGCTTGAGTGTTGGAATATCAGCGCGGACCTCATTCATTTTGTCCCATTGCATTTTGTTTTCAACAAGAATGACAGGTGCTTCTGAATGTTCAACGATGTATTTACATTCGTGTGATGAATTCGTGGTGTAAATACCAGCTGCCGCACCACCAATCATCATGATCGCAAGATCCATGATGACCCATTCTGGGCGATTAAAGCCTAAGATGGTGACGATGTCGCCTTTGCCCGCACCCATAGCAATTAATGATTTTGCCGCTTGACGAACTTGGTTGTTATATTCTTTCCAAGAGGTTTGAACCCATGCCCCATCAATACGCTCATAGTATGCTGGTGCATTAGGACGCTTTTTGGCAT
>JANQSK010001044.1 GCA_028284105.1 Anaerolineae bacterium | reverse complement strand
TTTCTGAAACATCTTATGAGAATCCAAATGCCTATGATCAGCAAAATGGTCGAACCATTTTGGGTACTCGTGATGCGGTAGTGATTACACCTCGTTTGCCACTTATTGGTGGTGCTACTTATACGGTGGAAGTTCGGGTAAATGGTGAAGATTACTCTTGGAGTTTTACTGCTCGGCAAAAGTAGTAGAAAATTTTAATCGTTGTGATACAATACGCGTCCGCCGTCAAAAATCAAGGCGCGGTGGCGAAATGGTAGACGCAGCGGACTTAAAATCCGCCGGACTTCGGTCCGTGTGAGTTCGAATCTCACCCGCGCTATTTTTGATAAATGAGCCTATTTTCGGATAGGCTCTTTTTATTTCTACTGCTCAGACGAGATGTAGAATCCTCTCTGAGATAAACTCCATATTTCTATGTTGCGTAAAGCGATACAGCAAAAACACGGCCGTTTTCTCAAAACAATTCCTAAGCTTGTAGTCGGTGTTTCTGGCGGGGCGGACTCATTGGCTTTGCTCCATGTTTTGAAGGAGATTATGGGAGCAAAGCGGCTTGTTGTCGCTCATTTGGATCATGGGTGGAGAACGTCGTCCAAAGCAGATGCAGCGTTTGTCCGTCAAACGGCCGTTTCTTGGGGAATTCCGTATCATGGCAAGCGGCTTGAATCCTCCCAAAAACAAAGCGGACTTGAAGCAACTGGGCGGGCTGAGCGGTATCGATTCTTTGCTGATGTGGCGCGTTGTGAAAAAGCGACTCATATTGCCGTTGGGCATCATCAAGATGATCAGGTTGAGACCATCTTATTACACCTTTTGCGTGGAAGTGGACTTAAAGGGCTCCAAGGGATGCATTTTGAATCGCTATTGGCGGAGAATGAAGCCGTTGTAGTGATACGGCCGTTGCTTCATACTAGCCGTTCAGAAATTGAATCCTATTGCCAAATGCATCAGCTTTCCCCACGAGAGGATGAAACCAATTCAGACCCCCAATTTTTACGCAATCGTTTGCGTCATGAGCTTCTACCTGATCTACGAACATATAATGCTCAAATAGATGGGCACTTACTTCAGCTTGCAGAAATCACATCAGAGGATGAATCTTTGATGTTTGCTTTAGCTGAGGAAGCATGGTCACAGCTGAATGTTGAACAGGGGGAGGGATGGCTCACTTTGCCACTAGATGCTTGGCGAACGACTCCGATTGCATTGCAAAGGCGTTTATTAAGAACGGCCGTTTCGACCCTTAATCCTTCTGTGACGGATATTGGGTTTCGTTCAATTGAAGAAGCCCGATTGGGGGTGAATAACGGCCGTTTTGGACAAACATTCCATCTTCCTTCGGGTATCACTCTGACCATTCAGGCAAACTCACTCCTCTGTCTAAAACCTGACACTGACTACCCCTATGATTTACCTCTCATCGATGAAGAGCATCTGAAGTCTATTCAAATTCCCGGCACAATGGTGCTAGAAAATGATTGGGTCTTAGAAGCAACAATTATTGAGGCTCCTGATTTTGAAGTCTTATTTGAAAATGAATTGATTTGGGATGTGTATTTGCCTATTGTCGATGAACTAATAATGCTTCGGACAAGACGTGCTGGGGATAGGATACGGCCGTTTGGGATGAACGGCCGTTCTCGCAAACTCAAAAAACTAATGTCAGAGAATCATATTCCTCGTTCACTTAGGGATAAATGGCCTATCATTTCAATCGGAGAAGAAATTATTTGGGTGCCATCTGTAGGGCGTTCTAATGCGTTTGTTGTTCAAGGCAATGAATCTAAGCTCATTCACCTTCGGATTATCAAAAATGAACCCCAATAAACTTGAAAAACCTATTGACGTCAGCCCATAGGAGAAGTATACTACCTGTCGGTTTTTAACAGACCACATTAAAAGTTCGGGGCGTAGCTCAGCTTGGTAGAGCGCACGGTTTGGGTCCGTGAGGTCGTCAGTTCGAATCTGGCCGCCCCGACTATTACGAGTATCATGTGTCACCAAATCAGTGTCATGAATCTCTCGCAAATCACCAAACTGACACCTGAAACTTGATACGAGTAACTCACCTGCGACAGTGGTGTAGGGGTAACACAACAGCCTTCCAAGCTGTTATCCCGGGTTCGAATCCCGGCTGTCGCTCTTTTAACAATTTGCGATTCACAATTTACGATTTACGAACTTGGTCCCCAATCGTCAATCTAAAATCAGAAATCGTAAATCCTTCAGGGCCCTATAGCTCAATGGCAGAGCAAACGGCTCATAACCGTTGGGTTCTTGGTTCGAATCCAAGTGGGGCCACTTAAAATCGAACGGGCGTTTCCACAGGAAACGGCCGGTTTTGTTTGTCTACCCAATTCTGGCAGATTGAATATGTTCAATATCTTGAACTTCAACCATCTATGGTGAGCGGGGCAAAGGCGATTTTGGATATGAATTGGGGAATAACCCAGGTACTGCCAGCGAAGAATCGTCCGAGGTGTGACCCCTAATCGTTTTCCTGCCTCAGTTGTAGATATCATTTTTGGTAGCACTTCTGACATGCCAGACAACCTAGCACATATTTTCTATACGTCAAAAGATCAACTTTAATTTGAGACATTTCATGTCACAAGCAACAAAAAAGCCACCTCGCGGTGGCTTTTTTTGGATCACTATTCAAATAACAATAAGACATTAATAAGCAAAATTATTAAGATTATTATGGTAATGGTTCTATTTCTTGTCGGAGCAGCATCAATGTTAATGGCTTTGCCAGTAAAGCTGAAGTTAGCTTGTTTTCTTGCAAGACTTTTTACCTTTTCTAAATGTTCTTGATTTGCCATTTTTACCTACTGAATTTCAATATCGATTTGTTATCAAAGCTAACGTGAACCTAATACGCCAAACATGATTAATCCACCTGTAATTCCAGCCGTTGCTACCATGGACATCCACATAAAGATCTGTGCAAATGTTCCCCAATTTTGCCAAGCGTTTGAAAATCCATAAACAGCTAAGATGATAGCTGCACCTCCGTTGCTAACAATGCCAACCCAAACTGTGGCATCTGGATATTTATTTCGACGCACTTCTTGTAAACCAAACCAATACCCGACAACGAGCGCGAGGTAAGCCATTCCTAATAGCTTGATAAAAACAAGAGGATCTAGTTCGGGAAATCCTAGGGCTTGAAAAACCTGAACTGGAAAAATGAGCAAGGGTAAGCCCCATAATAAGATTGTGACACTGATTTTGACGATTAAAACAATTGATAACTTTTTCATGACAACAGGTTAATCCCTTAGCAACGTATCACCTTTTATCAACCAAGAAACTCCAAATGCTTCAATAGCAACTGCTTCTAACCAAAACACCAAATTTAAATCATCTACAAAAGCCATGTCGCCGAAAAATATTTTAAATATGGCAATTAAAATAAGGCTCACTAGCATAATCACGCCACAAACTCGGTAAACAATGTTTCTTTGTTTCTTTTTTTGTGTAAGCGTTCCCGCACTTTTAGTAAATAGGAATAGTGCAAAATAAACAAGCGTTAAGAAAAACAGAGCCGCAAATACTAAGTGAACATTGCCAATATTATTTACCACATTGAGGTTTTCAATAGCAGCAACTTGCTCAGGTTTAGTTGGGGTTGTCGGGAATAAGGCAACACCGATGGCAAATAGCCAGCTTAAATTACTAACAATATTATCCTCATCCCCCTCGTATCCTTTATATGAGAATAAGAAGAACCCAATTGAAAATAAAATTCCGACAAATACATCTCCCATCACCGTGTGATAATAGGCACTGACTGAATCCTGGATTGTATCGCCGGCAATAATAAAAGCTCCAATCGCAAGAATAAATGGCAATCCCATGCCTAAAACTCCGACGCCTCTTCTGAGTGTCCGATATGAAATAACATTTGGTATTAACAATTCTGGTTGAATATGCATATAACCTCCCATTGAGATTTGAGAAACGAAAATCTCACCTGGCGAATTAAGTCGACAGTTCAACAAATCATCATTTACAAAAATAGATTCATGTTGGTCGAAAAAAATATTCTTTTGTGTCACGAAATATAGGATTGAAGATAAAACGCAAGTGTAGCGACAAATTGATTTCGGACTGTTGAGAGAGAAAACTTCAGTGACAATTTAAAGAATACCATACTTTATACGTAGATATCTAATATTCAGGAGATATTTTGATTACGTTGAAAGAACGACGCTTACAGTAATTTTCATTTTTAGTTGAATATTGGCTCTTCTTGTAAAAACGACCGTTTCTTCCTAACGCACATCAATCTGTTAAAATCAACCTAATATTGCCTCTTTGGAGGAAAAGTGACGGATAACCTGGATAAAAATCACAACCTGTGCGGAACCTAACATTCTAATAGGCATAGTCACATGAATAAAAAAAATCATATTCTCTCAAAACTGACCCAACCTATTATCATTATTCGCTTAATTGGGATTGCTGTGCTTATTGTTGCCGTTGTTATTGGGGTGCTTGGATTTATTAACCAACACAGCACAGTGATCATTGACGGAGAAAGGCAAGAGCTATTTCGTGATAGCTTTTTCCTTGGTGATTTCTATGCCAATGTGAGCTCAGAACTCGCTAGCATTGCAATCACCATTCTTATTGTGGATGCCTTAAATGGTTGGCGAGTTAAACGTCAAGAGAAAGAATCACTCATTTTGCAAATGGGAAGCCCTATTAATCAAATCGCTCGTGAGGCTGTTCGTTCTCTTAGAGTACGAGGTTGGTTGGAAGATGGTTCTTTGAAAGGAGCTGATATTTCAAGGGGAAATCTTGAAGATGTTTACTTGGAAAGAGCCGATTTGAGCCAAACCAATATGTACAAAGCAAGATTGAGTAATACTCACCTCCAATGGTCAAATTTGATGGGAGTCAAAGGGTTAACAGATGAACAGTTTTTGCAGGTTAGCCATTTACGAGGGGCCGTGATGCCCGATGGCTCTGATTATGATGGTCGATACCGGCTGAAGGGGGATCTACGATGGGCTGGAAAAACATTGAATTTTGATACCAATGATCCTGAATCAATGGCAGATTTTTATAAAATACCGGTTGAGGCATATGTCAGAGGACAAGAATGGCATTTCGAACAGATACCTAAATCAAGGACTGAAACACACTTTATTACTAAAGAACAAATCAAAACTATTCAATCAATTGTCTATTCAATTACTGCTCATAAAGGGGAACAATACAGAATTTATAGTCAATTGAGAAAAAAGTTTAATGTTGAAAGTTATAAGAAGTTACCAGTTGATCACTATCAAGATGCGCTACATTTTTTAAATGAATTTAAGTCAAATAACGAATTTGACACACCCCCCACACCTGCTTAAAATCAATTCACGCTAGACATAAAAAAGCTCTACGGTGTGCCAACATTTAGAGCAATCACCATAGCCTAGCGGCCGCGATGGTAAAACAGAATATTAAGTTTTTTTGATATCACCTGCCGCGATCATTATTTTGGGTTGCGTTTTTGCTTTTATAAAACAATTGAGCCGATATGTCCTTTAAGATATATCCTCTAAAGTAAAAGAAATGAAATAAGTTCAGGACAAGCTGTGATTGTAATTACCGATATTTTGAAACTTATACCGGATAGTCTAAAACAAACGGCCGTTGATGCCATTGTTGAAACGGTTATTGAACGCGGAGAAGGTCTGCTTGGCGATAGCCTTCTAGAAAAAATTAAGGGGTTGCGTTCTGATGCTACCTTCCGCAAACAGTTTGATGCAGGTCTCCAGCGTGGTTTACAGCGGTTTGTAGATGAATATCAACTGGAGGATGA
>JANQSK010001035.1 GCA_028284105.1 Anaerolineae bacterium | reverse complement strand
TCTTCGACCAATGGCTCGAAACAATAAATACAAGATGCCAAGTCCAAATAACAGACCAGTGATGGTTATCCCCAACAAGAATGCCGACCCGATATTGCCCCAACGGGCTTCACCAAGCTGATCCAGCAAGCCCTGATTCTCCAACGGTCGAACGGCCGTTGCTTGGGGCGCATTTCCAAATGGGGTTGCTTGGGGAGTCGGTGTTGGGAAAGGGGTCAGTGATGGCAATGGAGTGGCCTGACGAAATTCATCAGACTCTACGGGTTGAGAAGGTGCAATAGAAATGGCAGTAGCTGTTAACAAAACGGCCGTTGGATCAAGCGTTGGGGTCGGTGTTGGGCCGTCATTTGAGATGACAATGTCGGTTACAAAAAACTCGTCGTAATTATAGTCCGTTTTAACCACACGCAAACGGAGTTGATACTGTCCATCTGGAAATATAGGGGCATTTACATTACGGCCGACCTCGGTGTCCCAAATTGCCAGCGTGCCGTTTACAACCGGCTCACTGCCTTCTGCAAAGACAATCCACTCTGGAATTGGGGCATTTAAATACAAAAACGCCAGTTCGTAGCGCAAATAGTCAGGATGAACGGCCGTTCCTTCAACCACCACCACGCCCGATATAGCGTCTCCAGGTTGAGGTGTTGTGATCCCATTTTCAGTTTGGGCTTGAGGGAAAAGTACCCCTAATAATAGAATGAGAAATAGATGTAAGAATGGTAACATTAGTTCGAATCATTTAAGATAAACTTGATAATTATACAATTTCCAAAATTCCGCTTTTCCTTACACTTAATTGTGACGAAACCCTGGGTTTTGGCAACAATGATGACAAACAATGATTGCACCCTATCATAGTGGATATTTCCAATAGTTATCTAAAAATTCCCATTGCAGAAACGTAGAACTAAGTTTAATTTTTGAGTTCTACAAGATTGATGAAAGAGATGAACCATGAATAATCGACAAATTTTTCGGCTCCTTTTTGGGAGCCTTCTCATTATTTTGGCAGCATGTGGCGCGGCGGGCAATGAGCCTGCTGAAGAGCCTACGCCTGAAAACACTGTAGAGATTCAGGAAGAGAGCCAGCCTTCACTGCTTACGGAAGGCGAGCAAAACACGGCCGTTAATTCCTCTACCCTTGAAGACACCGTTATTGAAGATGTTGTCACAGAAACAGAAACGGCAGTTGTTGAACCTACCGTTGAAATTGCAGCAACAGATGGCATTGAATTTGATGCTAATGGCATCCAAGTCGGCTTCACAGCCAATGGATATCCTTATCGGGGCAATCCTGACGCTTCAATTGTGATTGAAGAGTTTTCCGACTATCAATGACCGTTCTGCGCGAGGTTTGCGGCGCAAACCCTTCCAGAACTTGATCAACAGTTTTTAGTTTCCGGTGACGTTCTTTTCATCTATTACGACTTTCCACTGACCAACATTCATCGTCAAGCCATGATTTCATCCGTTGCAGCCCGCTGTGCAGGCGAGCAAGGAGCCGTCGCTTATTGGGAGTTCCATGATTTATTGATGGTCAACCAACGCGCTTGGTCAAACAACAATCATCTCACTATTTTTGAAGGGTATGTCACTGAACTCGGCCTTGATTTAGAACAGTATCAAGCCTGTATGGCAGACAATAATTATGCGGCTCAAATCGAAGAAGATATGAATACCGCCATTGGCCGAGGTATTCGCAGTACACCCAGCTTTTTAGTAAACAATCAGCCACTTGTTGGTGCTCAGCCAATCACGACGTTCCAAGAAGCGATTGCGGTCATATCTAGTGGTGAAACATTCGCCGAGGCAGAACCAACGGCTGCCCCACGCCGCGCGCCCGATCCGGTAGAAATCAATCTTGAAGATGCAGCCATCACCTATGGCAATCCAGAAGCACCGGTCGTCATTGTGGAATACACGGATTATCAATGCCCGTTTTGCGCCCGTCACTCAGCCCAAACGATGCCAAGCATACTCAATAGCATGGTAGCCGATGGATTGGTCTATTACGTCATTAAAGATTTTCCGCTGGATCAGCTCCATCCTGATGCCCGAGCTGCATCTGTCGCAGCTCGTTGTGCAGGGGAACAGGGCTTTTATCCTGAAATGCATGACGCTCTTTTTCTCAATCAAAATCAATGGGGCAATTTAGGGGATGGCATTGGCGGTTACTTCAGTTCAATTGCAAGTGGCATTGGCATGGATAGCAGTGCATTTGAAGCATGCTATGAAAGTGGTCGATATGACGAAGTCATTCAAGCTAATCTGGATGAAGGGTTAGGTTTTG
>JANQSK010001034.1 GCA_028284105.1 Anaerolineae bacterium | reverse complement strand
AGGTGCAGGGCTTCCTGCCCTGACTGCCTACTGGCTGGTCATCTCTGACAGGCGTGACTTTCCGATGCTCCATCGGTAGTTCATAGTTCAATATGTTTTGAGCAGCATTCACATCCCGGTCATGGATTGCGCCACATGCTTGGCACGTCCATTCTCTTTGATGCAATTTCAACTCGTGATTTTTCCAACCGCAAACTGAGCATATTTTAGACGAGGCAAACCAACGGTCAACCTTTTCAAGATGGCCGTTTTCCCACTCGACCTTGTAGCTCAAGAAAGTGATGAACTGGTTCCAACCCGCATCCGAGATTGCTTGAGCTAGATTGTGGTTTTTGAGCATCCCCGAAATATGGAGGTCCTCAATTTTGATGGTCCCAAATGAGCGTGCCAGATAGCAAGAGAGTTTGTGATGAAAATCCTTCCTCTGGTTGGCAATCCGTTCATGGGTGGCTGAGACAGTTAAACGGGCTTTGTTGCGATTGGCAGAGCCTTTCTTTTTTCGGCTCAATCTTCTTTGACGAATTTTCAATCGCCGCATTGACCGGCGAAGGTTTCTTGGGTTGTCAATCTTCTCGCCCGTTGACAAGATGGCGAAGTGCGTGAGACCCAAATCAATGCCTACACCTCCCCGAATCGGATCAGGCTGCTCTTGAGTCCACTCGCATAGGATAGAAGCAAAATATTTACCGGTCTTGGTTTTCGATACGGTGATAGATCTTGCTTTACCCCACAACTCTCGATGGAATTTTGTTTTGACCCAACCCACTTTAGGGAGATAGAGTTGTCTTTCTGCCAGCTTGAATCCTTGAGGAAACCGGGCCGTTTGTTTGCCGTGTTTGCTTTTGAATCGAGGATATTTGGCCAGATTCTTGAAGAAGCGGCCAAATGCTGTATCGAGGTCTTTCAATGCTTGCTGAAGCACCTGAGAATACGCATCCTTTAGCCATGCAAACTCAGAGTCCTTTTTGAGCAAGACTAAATCCCCTGCACAATCGTTATAGCTCAAGGCTTTGCCAGTCTGCTGATAGGTTTCAGAACGAAGGGCAAGATACCGATTGTAGACAAACCGAGCATGACCAAAATTGACGGCCAGGGCCTGTCTTTGGGTCGCATTAGGATGTATTCTGAATTCGAATCCGCTGTTGAATGTTTGTATACACATCTCTGTGATTAACGTGATTTTAGTCGCCACAAAGCGGGATGTGGCTAGCATCGCCACTTTATGATTTATTCTCCAATTATAGCAAAGGTAGAACATTTGAGCTAGGCTCAGGCACCTGCTAAAGCCCGTGAATTTCATCCCCGACCTAAAGGTGCGGGGTTTTCTTGGGCTAAAGCCCGTTTGTCCATAAGTTTGGTGTACATTGCTCCTGCTCTGGGACCTTCCCTTAATTCAAAGCGTGTCATATTCATTATTTAGATCACCTAATCCAATTTGATGCTCAACAATCCTATAGGCCAGAATAGCTAGAATTTATCCTTAAAGCCGACAACGAGCATGCCTTGGTATAATAGAGCATGTTTCTCTAAGAAGGCATTGCTATGCTCTTGACCAAAATCAATTGATTTTTGACATTTTTCCTACTATCTCTTTTCAACATGCCTAACTAACTTTATGGACCATCCATTAGGGACAAGTCACCTAATGATGTCTTATCGAAAGGTAAATGTATGAAAGAAAAAACTTTAGTTGAACAAATCACATTCCATATGAAACGTCTGAATCTTTCATATCGAAAGATTGAATCCAACAGTGCTAAATTCTCGCAAACAGGGGACGTTCCGTTGTTAAAACGGTCAACTGTTCAAGGGTGGGTAAAAAATCATAAGCACCAGCTCCCATTGGAAGATGTATTGCTCTTGGCTCGAGTATTTGAGTTGACATTATTAGAAGCAAACGATTTGTTAATAGCAAGTAATCATCCCCCAATCATTCGCCTTTTAAAAACAGTAGAAAGCCCGTTGTTGCTAGGGCTTTTATCTATCTGGGATTACAAAGGCAGTATATTTGATGCACCAAGAGAGCCCGAATGGTTTATTGGTCGAAATGAAATCAAACGTCAAGCCAAAGATAGTTTACGTCACTCGAAGCATCGTCTGTGCATTCTTCATGGAGAAGGTGGCGTTGGCAAGTCAACAGTGGCGATCAGACTCGCGCACGAAATGCGTTCCGATTTTCCTGATGGTGTTTTTTGGGCTACTACAAATGGGGAAGATAGTATTTTGCCCATTTTACAATCCTTTGCGACCCGCTTAAACTTTTCTATTGACCACTTATCAGATTTGGAACAA
>JANQSK010001007.1 GCA_028284105.1 Anaerolineae bacterium | reverse complement strand
TGATCACGACATCTTTTTCGAGAACTGAATTTTCTTTATTCCACTGTAACCCTGCCCCAAACAATACCCAACTTATCATTGACGCCACACTTTCCGGTTGAGCTGTATGTGAAGGTAGCTCTGTTTGGCGAAGCCGATCTAATAAATATTCGTACAGTTGGGTTTGAACTTGTGCTTCAATAATTGGGCGGCAGTGATCGGGCTGATGTTTTTGACAGCTTGTGTTGAGGTTACCCATGAACTCAAATACGGCCGTTGTCAGCAATCGGATATTCTCCATTGTCCATTCAGGGGAGCTTGTCAACTGTGTGTTTAAATAGTCTAAAAAAGAGCCGCGAATAATAAACCCAAACAGATCATATTTATCCGTAAAGTGAGCATAAAACGTACTGCGATTGATCATGGCTCGAACGGCAATATCCTGAACCGTAATTGGATCAAAGCCTTTCTCCTCAATTAATTCATTAAACGCCAGCACAATCAGGCGGCGGGTTCGTAAGATACGCAGATCAGTTTTCTCTTTTTTATCCAACAGATTGCCTTTTTTGTTGTTTTAATCGACAGATGTTGCGGTGTGTTGTTTGCCAAAGTTAAGCATCAGATGTACTTTAACAGACATCTGTTGTTTATTTCGGGTGCTATCATTTGGCTTTAATAAAAATGATAGTTCTGGAATTGTGGAAAGAGATAAAGGAGAATCTCATGAGTGAAACAGTTTTATGGATCATTTCGGGCTTATTGGCTGTTGCCTTTGCAATGGCTGGCGTGATGAAAATCATGCAACCAAAGGAAAAATTGGCAGAAAATATGGCATGGGTTGAAGATTTTTCTGACATGCAAGTTCGCGGCATTGGCATCGTCGAACTCTTAGGGGCAATTGGGTTAATCTTGCCAATGCTGACTGGCATTGCTCCCATCTTAACGCCACTTGCAGCTGTGGGTTTGGTATTGACAATGATTGGCGCAGCTATTACGCACGTGCGTCGTGGTGAAAATCAAATGATTGTGCCGAACGTTGTTTTAGGTGCTCTCGCTGTTGTTGCTGCCGTTGGGTGGTTTGGCGTTGTTTAACGTTTATCCAATCCTTTAAAAAGTAAAAAGAGCCTGTTTGTTTAAAACAGGCTCTTTTTTTATTGCTATTGATCTCTTATCGAAGAATAATGGGCAAATAGAGATTGATAATTCCAATTTGGACGGTGTGAGAAACTTCAACGCTGTTGTTACTTTGAAGGGAGGTCGCCTCAAAAGTAACAGTTGTGCCTTCAGGATCATTTAAATCTGAGGTTGATTGGATCTGTATCGGCACTGTTAGTGAGTCACCCGGCTCAATAGGGCCGACAGTTTGTTGAGAAACGGACGCTCCCCAATCAGATTCATCTGCGACAGCGGCAATCGTATAACTATCGGCGTAGTTGGCTTGGTTCGTGATCGTTTGATAAATGAAGTTGGTTTGATTGGGGGCCATTGTAATGATATTTGACTCTGAAAGTGCAAATCCATGCATTTGGGCGACATCAACTGTAAAGCTAAACGACGTGTTTGACTTTTCAGTTGGCACCGATAGCGCATTGATGGTGATCGTATTTTCAATATCGGAACGTGCATTGAAAGAAGGTGTGACCATGAGCGTAACAACCTGTGATTCATTTGGCTGAAGCAGCTGTGTGGTTTGTTCGTTAAATGTGAATGACCAACCTGGATAGTTGGCAACGGCCGTTAATTCAAATTGATCTTCCACATTGCCGCTGTTGGTGACTTCAATCGTTACCGTTTGCATCTGTGATGGGGTTAACATGGGGACGTTTGTCATCGCGACCGAGGCTTCGCGATGTGGGAGCGTCATAGCGCCAATGCGCTCATCGTCAAAGGCATATTCATCAATACACAGATGGCCACGGGTTGAACTATCAACCCCTCTCAGCACAATGTCCATGCGATTCAGGACGACATCAGCAGGGATGGAAACGGCCGTTTCTGTTTTTACACCATCAATCCATAAGGAAATGCGATCGTCTGGATTGTGCCATTCCGTTTCAATCAAAAATGGTTCATCATTGGGCACGTTAATCCATTCCGTCGAACCAAAATCCGTTTTATAGCGCGTTTCAAATTGGCCACTTATCTTTTGAATTTCAATAAAGCCAATATTGTCACGAAGATCAAAGCGCGGGTCATAGGTGTGGTGAAACAGCTCAAACCGTTCGTTATTTCCCATAAGAAGCCCATCCAAATTGAGATAAGCTCTTGTATAAACAATATCGCTTGTTCCCCAATTCGATTTCAATTGCGCAAATAGTTTGGTCGAGTTCTCTTGATTGAGAGGAAGATTTAAGCCCGTCCAAGCCACACCACAATCATAGGTCAACGCGAGATCATCAATCGTGTTCAGTTCGTGATAATTAAAGGTTGCAATGGAGTCCCATAAACTGGAAGGCTTATAGGTTTCGTTTTCATCCAGCCGATTGCAGTTGAATCGATCATAAAATAACAGGTCAGAATCACTGCTGGCCTTAGGCTCTTGTGGCAAAGGGGATGAGGCGCTGAACTTGTCCAAGATATTCGACATGATTTGCCCAACAGTGGGATCATTTAAGCCTCTAGCCCAGCCAATACTGCTTGTTGATAATACGGCGCCACCATTGTCATTCGTATATATCCCCATAACACCAAATCCAATATGGTTGGAATGATGAGCTGGGGCAATTGCTAAGATTGTGAAGTTTTCCGGTGTGCCTGAGTTTCCAAGGGGACCAAGGATGCGTTGCCCACCTAAATCGCAATTAAATGTGGTGCCATCGACTTCATGCTCGATTGTGGCCGTTTGGGGATCGTCTGTGCGTCCAAAAACAGCGTTAAAGGTAAGGTCTGTATCTTCAAAAACCCAATGTTCAGGCTTTTGTACACCGTACCCACCATATCCATTCTCATGAGAAAAATCACCCCAAGGGAAGTTGCCACCCATGTTGTAATGGACACCAATCAATGAATATTCTGTGTCTAATATGGGGTAATCCCAATTGTTATCGGTCACTAATTCGGGGTCAGTTTCTGGGTCGATGACATAATTTTTGTAGGCCACCATCGTACGGCCGTTATTTTCAAAACGAACCTGCCACCACATCGTATTGCCGCTGAGATTGATGAGTCGACCGCCGCCCTCTACAAACGTTTTGAGGCGCTGACGCATATCCCACGTCCAATATTCGCTGTGTCCCCCAATGACAACGACGTCGTATGGCGTTAATAAATTGGCATCGAAGGCTAAATCATAATCGGCTGCATATTCAATGGTGTACCCATTGCGTTCTGCCCAAATCGGGAAGAGGCCATCCCAGGCTAAATATTGCCCGGTTCCATCCCCTCTAAGTGGACGGTTAAGGGAAACGGCCGTTGATTTCACATTATCGGAAGAGTTAAAGGCGTAAAGTGACTTTCCTCCAAAATCAGTATAGGCTAGCTCTGTGTTTAAGGCTGACAAGAACAAAATATTGGAAGTTGAGCCAGGGTTTTCTTCGCGAACCCAGAATAGAATTTGGCGTTCACTGCCAACGAGTGGAATTTCGGCCGTGTATGCACCAGATGGCCAGCTATTGGGGACTGTAAACGTTGTAGCCACGGGCCAATCACAGCCGGTTGCATATCCATTTTTACAACTGTGTTGTTCTCCATCTAAGTTTTCTATCGTCGTCATTAAAGTCCGCTCAGGACCTTCTCGCCAAATTGTTAAATCATAATGACCATTAACACTTGTTGAGATATGAAAATCAATAGATTCGCCTTGTTCAACAGATACTTTTGATGCATACCCGCCTAAGTAGGCAGCAGCCGAGGCATTCTGATAGTCAACATGAGCGACACCAGGTTCGTCACTATTCAATTGCGAAGAAATATGACGCTGTTCAGCACAAGATAGTAAAAGCAGTGAGAAAAACGATAAAATAATAAGCTTCGTTAGCTTTTTTACTCTAATTATTTGATACATTACCCCAAACTCCATTACAATAACCTTCCAACTGACAGGTCATTTAAAAATTAACAACGCATTCTTTCATCTGAACTTATTTCTGAACGTTAAGCCTTTGAGTTTATTCACGAATAACTAGAGAGAAATAACTAAAGAAAGAGCATTCCTGATTAGTGTAAAAATGAGCGTCTAAAACAAAACTGATTCATTAGAGATACCAAACGCAACGCCAACCAAATTTTCGACATAAAGCAGAAAACAGAGCGCAATTGCAAATCAATTGGAGAAATACATGCCAACAGAAATTCAAATTCAAAACATTGCTCAATATGTTGGGCAAAAAGTCACTATAAAAGGTTGGCTCTATGCCAGCACCCGTAAGGGCAAGTTGATGTTTGTCCGATTGCGGGATGGAACAGGCATGGTTCAAGGGGTTGCTTTTCGACCTGAGGTTGGGGACGATCTGTTTGATCTTCTCAAGCGGACCGGACAAGAATCTTCACTTATCGTAACGGGTGAAGTTCGCGAAAATGAGAGAGCCCCTGGTTTGCCAAAAGGGTTCGAGGTAGGTATCGAAGCTGTTGAGATCGTGCAGTCAGCAGAAGAGTATCCCATTACACCAAAGGATCATGGCGTCGAATTTCTCATGGATCACCGCCATCTTTGGCTTCGTTCTAGCCGCCAATGGGCCATCATGCGGATTCGCACAACCATTAAGCGAGCCATTATTGACTTCCTCGATCAAAATGGGTTTGTTAATATCGATACACCCATCATCACCCCTTCGGCAGCAGAAGGAACCAGCAACTTATTTGAAGTAGACTTTTTCGAAGACAAGGCGTATCTCGCTCAAACCGGACAGCTATACAACGAAGCCAATATCATGGCGTTTGGTAAAGTGTATTGCTTTGGCCCCACTTTCCGTGCTGAAAAATCAAAAACACGTCGCCATTTGGCGGAATTTTGGATGGTAGAGCCAGAAATGGCCTTCTTTGATTTGGATGATCTGATTGATTTTGAAGAAGCGTTTGTGACTTACATTGTCCAAACGACATTGAAAGAGCGACGCGCAGAGCTTGAGTTCCTTGGCCGAGATTTAGCCCCATTAGAGAATGTAACAGGGTCTTTCCCACGGATTAGCTATGATGATGCAATCGAACGGATCCACAAAATTCGCGAAGAAACAGACGATCCAGAATTAAAAGAGCAGCTTAAAATTGAATGGGGCGACGATTTTGGCTCACCCCATGAAACTGAGCTCACCAAACAATTTGACAAACCTGTCTTTGTGTATGGGTATCCTACCCAAGTCAAAGCATTCTATATGGAGCCGTGGCCAGGACGCCCCGAAGTTTGTAAAAGTGTTGATTTATTGGCACCAGAAGGATATGGGGAAGTGATTGGTGGCAGTGAAAGAATGAGCGACCCAGAATTACTCATCCAAGCCATTAAAAATCACGAATTGCCTTTAGAAAATTACGACTGGTATATTGATTTGCGTAAATATGGGAGTGTTCCACACAGCGGATTCGGTTTGGGCCTTGAACGAACGGTTGCTTGGATATGTGGAATTGATCATATTCGACAAACGAGCCCCTTCCCAAGAACTCTTAACCGCAAAACACCGTAAACTGAAAGAATCGTCAACAATAGGAAAATAAAAAAACCTCTAGCCACTCAAGTGGCTAGAGGTTTTTCTTTTTACAATTACAAAATGTTATAGATTGCTTGTATTTAGATTGGTGGTGGCAGTATTAAGGTCTTCAGGAGGGCGCCAAGACCAAAAGTGTCGTTTAATGGGATCCCCTTGAATAAATGAAATGTTATCATGCCAAAAATCAGTTGATGGCAAACCTGTTACTGAGGCCTCAATATCATGAAACGTGTACTGGCTGAGTAAGCTAGGATATGAGGGTGATTCTGAAATAAATGTTCTTGTATAGTGAGAGTTTGCATGATATCGAATATTTTCTTGAGGAATCCCTAGCTCTTCAAACAGGCCACGAGAGGCTGCCTCAAGATAATGCTCATCATGTTTGATTTTTTCTGCGGGGGGTTGGTTTCGGTATCGTCTTTGGCCATCAGACATTTCTTGGATTGTTTCGATCAACAAGCGATTATTCCGTCTTATAAAAACTTGCACAACATGGACAATACGCATTGGTGGATTTTCTTGTAAAAATGCATCCCCTGATAATAATTCAGCCCATAAATTTTCCAATGATTTAGCACCGTTTTTCCCCCATTGGGATGTTTTGATGCCAACACTGAAGAGCCACTTTTCTAATTCTTGAATACTACTGAACTCTTTCACAAAATCCCTTACATACAACAAATAAAGCTTACCAATTAACCAAGTATATTTTATTTTTATTAAATTTACTTACAGTAAAGTGGCAATGCAATAACAGTTGCCTTCTCAAAATATAACAGCTCTTCTTAAAAGCTAACTAGAATACGACAGAAAATATTTAGCGTGTAATGACTGAAATTAAAGGGTGTTCTGAATATTAAATGCCGGCTCAATTGTAATACTTTCTATTTATTTTGGTCTAGGAAAATAGTCGGTTGAGAAAGTCCACCATTTCACTGCAAATAGTTTCTAACAGGAATTGTGACGCGTCAATGTGTCTTTAGTTAGGGTTAGCGATGGAATTGACGCACTTGCCCCCGTAAATCGGCATAAATGGGTTGTAAACATATAATAATATCTGCAAGCCGTTTGGCAACGGCCATTTGATATTCGGCCGTTAATGGCTCTGAAGGGTAAATCTCGTAAATTTTGGTCCAGCCCTTGTCCCACATTTCGGCTTCAACAGACTCTCCCAATGTGTCTTTAATTTCAAAAAGATGCTTGCGAAACCCATTTAAAAGAAAGCGATTGAGCTGTTTGTCTTTAGATTCACAGTGCAATCCGAGTTCCCAACCGTTTTGACGCGATACTTTAAACACTTCATAGTGGAGTCGGGGCTCCCCAAAGTGGAATTGTAAGAGCCAACGCCAAGGTTGTCGTATCTGAATACTCTCTTGCAAAGGTACAGTTAGCTGGGGCACCACAAGGGATGGCAATGAAGATAAAAACTGTTTTTGAGACATTGGTGTCATAAGCAAACCAAGAAAATCACATTAAAATGATAGTCATTGAACAAATTGGTGCGAAAGCTTTTCACGCAATTTATGCACATCTTACCGTCTAACTTGGGTAGAATTTGGATCGCATCATATGCTACGTTACGGTTAGGTTAATCAACGCAATGCATCTTTCAGGCATGCTCAGCAAAATAAAATCCACCTCCGAATAATTATGGCAGTTAGACCTCTTTTTTCAAGAAATGGATAAAAATTTTTGAATGTGGATAAAAACAGATGCTATTTCAGAGAGGTACATCCAAAATCTACGATCCAATAAGTAAATAGAAACGGCCGTAAAAACGCTTATTTGAAGACATCGTTTCAACTTACACCCCTCAAGCTTTGAGGTAAATGTTATGCAGGCTCCACCATTAGATATTCAGGATTCACGTTTGGCAACCCTTTATCAGGTTAGTAGCCAGCTTGGGCGCTCGCTCAATTTAGATGATGTTTTGGCTCAAGTTATGGATTCTATTATTGAGTTAACCGGCGCTGAGCGTGGCTACATTGTTGTACGAAATCAAGAGACACAGCAGCTCGAAACGGCCGTTGCTCGGAACGTCGACCACCAATCGATCCCAGCTCAGGAATTAGAAATTAGTCAGACAATCATAGAAGAGACGCTCAAAACGGCTCAAGGGGTGTTAACCAATAATGCTCAAAACGATGAGCGTTTTTCAACCCAAAACAGTATTGTTGAATACCAACTGCGCTCGATTATGAGTGCGCCATTACGCGTTAGAGATAATGTATTTGGGGCTGTCTATGTAGACAACCCATTTTTTAACGGCGTTTTTAAAGATGATGATCTCAAGGTGCTGCTCACGTTTGCCAATCAAGCCGCCGTTGCAATTGAAAACGCCCGACTTTTTACACAAACCGATCAGGCACTAACAAAACGTGTTGAAGAGCTGTCCCTTTTCCAAGAAATTGATCAACAGCTGCTTGATTCTTTGGCCTTACATGATGTTTTGCACGTTGTACTAACCTGGGCGACCTCAACAACAAGCGCTCAAATGGGTGCCATTGGATTAATTTATACAGATGAAGAAAGCTCAGCAGACTATCTCAAGATTGAAATTGCAGAAGGTGCTGAAATAGAAGCCATTGACCAACAGCTTTCACTTTCTACCCCTGCCATAGATGAAGCTATCGCCACACAGAAAATTATAATAAGTCCAAAATTGCTCACTATCGGCAATCAAACCGATTCTGAATCATTGATTGTGCCCATTGTTCAGGGAGAACGCGTTACCGGTGTGGTCTTGCTGACCTGTAGTCAAGCGCAATGTTTCACAAAAGATGATGAGCACTTTGTAAAACGACTCGCTAATAAAACGGCCGTTGCTATTCACAATGCCCAACTTTATGAGGCAGTCAAAAAAGCGGATAAGGCCAAAAGCGATTTCATTTCTCTTGTTTCACACGAATTACGCTTGCCAATGACATCCATTAAAGGGTATACCGATTTGATGATGAGCGGCATGGCTGGGGAATTAAACGACCAACAGGCTCAATTCCTAGACGTGATCAAGCGAAATCTCGGCCGTATGAATGCGCTGATTAGTGATTTAGCAGATATCAATCGTATTGAAGGGGGACGACTTCATTTAGAACCTGCTGAAATTGATGTAGGACAAATTATCCAAGATGTGACAGAGTCATTCCAAGAGGCAATGACAGCGAGAAACCAAACAGTAGTGATTGATATTGCGGATGATTTGGGGCTAGTCTATGCGGATCCCAATCGCGTCAGCCAAATCCTCACGAATTTGGTCAGCAATGCTCAAAAATATGGCGGTGAGGGTGGCAATATTCTTATTAAAGCCAATCAAACCAGCGAGCGGATTGCTTCTGTTTCTGTTATCGATTCTGGTTTGGGCATTAATGAAGAAGACCAGAAAAAGCTATTTACTCAATTCTTTAGATCCGAGCAGCCTGAGGTCAGATCGCAAACGGGCTGGGGGCTAGGGCTATCTATTGTGAAGCGACTTGTCGAAGCGCAAGGTGGATCGATTGATTGCCAATCTAAACTAGGGGAAGGAAGCACATTTACCTTTACATTGCCAATCGGTTTGCCGAATGGATAGTGTAGGCAAATTCTAACTTCTTTTTTATTGTGTTGTTCTTGCAATTGAGTAAACTTATTATCAAGGCTGTCAGAGAGTTCGTGTATTAATGCGCAAAGTTTCTGATATGGAAAATGAACTATGAGTAATGAAATTGCTGGTTTAAAGTTGTTGTTAAGCTATGAAGTCAATGAAGATACAATCAATGAGTATCGCCAATTTGTGATGCGGGACTATGTGCCTTCAATGCATAATTTGGGATTCCAAATGAGTGAAGCATGGCATACGGCTTATGGGGACGCACCGAACCGATTGATCGGTTTTGTTTGCCGAGACCGAAATACACTTGAAAATTTGTTAGATAGTGCTGAATGGATCAACATGAACGATCAACTGCGCCGCTATGTAACGGACTTTAGCTATAAAGTTGTGCCCTATCGGGGGATATTTCAATTTTAAATTAACCCATTTTATCCGAAGCTGACCTGGTAAAAATGGGAAATAGAAATATGCTTTAGGGTTAAGGTGAGCCACCCTCCCTGTTTCTAAATTCAAGCGGGACATAAATCTTAGATCATCGTTTGGGCTGAGAGTGTATACTGTAGCTATCCTGCAGTATTGCTTTTAGATCCTTATGACAAAAAACAAGCACCAATTATTGATATTTGAGCAGTTGAGTCGACAGTTACGAACCAAGCTTTTGCTTGTTTGGATATTCTTGCTGGGATTGCTGATCGTTAATTTAATTGTGCCGTTTTTAGGTTCTTTTGTGATTGGGCTTTGGATCACTATTCCGCTGGTCTTGCTTTGGTGGGCGTATTACGCGTTTGTCGTTCCTAGAGCATGGATTGAAGTCAAAGGGAAGCATTTGTTGGTTAAATTACCGATGCAGGAAATTCGCATCAGCTACGGCCGTATCGATAACATCATTGCTACAAAAATGAGCGAACACTTTGGCTTTGATGAACTAAGCGGTCGCGAACAAGCCATTCTCGCCCCATACTTCAAACAAACGTGTGCCATGATGAAGCTCACGAGTGCACCCCCTAAGCTCAATAAAAAGTCGCTGCCGTGGTATTTCTTTACCCCTCACGACAAAGGCATCTTGCTTATTGTCCCCAATTGGATGGCCCTAAGCCGTCAAATTGAAACAGCCCGCACAAGATGGCAAGAAAAGCGCGGCATCAATCGTCGTAATGAGGATGAAACACGTTCGCTGGCAGCCCGCATCCTCGATCTATAGAGAAGATCGAACGACATTTTCATTTGTATCAAGCAACATTCAACCAAATCTCACTAGTTCTCCCAAGAATCATCTAAAAATTTATTATTAATTGTTCCGAAGTTTCTAAATTGAAAACATGTTAGCAAAAGCTTCGGAACCTCGAGTAAACGAAATTTGAAGCTGTCACTTTATTCAAAACAGGAACTTCGTTTCACTTAAACGTAGAGGGCTTACGGTAGGTTGTCCTGCTTTTGATAAGATTGCTCTTATGAATTTGAAATTGATACCTTTTGCCGCCCTAGTTTTATTGCTGACCATTAGTTGCACCGGACAAACGGCCGTTTCTACAGGACCGACCCAAACCCCTGAAGCTGCCCCGTTGCTTTCTACAGCAACACCTCTTCAAGAACAAGCAACGGTGACCTTGGCCCCAACAGAAACGCCGATTGTTGTTAGTGAACCCACTGTAGAATCACTTCCTGAAATAGTGTTGCCCATTGCTGTCTTTATTGTGGATGCTGAAGATGAGCGGTTTGCAAGCGATCGGACAGTTGAGGAATTAACGGCCGTTTATGACCGTGTGAACATAATTTGGTCACAAGCCAATATCCGTCTAGACGTTCAAACTATTGAGTCGATTTTGCTCCCCGAACCCATCACCCAATCCATTATGCTCGGTGATTTCAATCCATTTTTTGCCAATGTTGGGCAGACTTTTGATGTACCGAATGCGACATTGATCAACGCCTTCTATTCAAAAGAGATTGGTGGACCCAATGGGATAGTCCCTTTCCGGTCTCGCGTCTTTTTTGTCATGGATGATCCTTCAGTTCATGACGAACGTGTAACCTCCCATGAAATTGGACATATTTTAGGACTACACCATGTGCTGACAGACGCTGAGCGACTGATGTTCTCAGGAACAAACGGCAAAATGCTGAACGAGGAGGAGATCGGAGTAGCCCGATATGCGGCACAAGGTTTGCTTGATGGCGTCCGTTAACGAGCAAAGGGGAACCGTATAGTGATCGTTTGATCCCGTTTAAATTGCGTCATGCAAGTAGGTGACGCCTTATTGCAAAATGTTTTCTGTCGAAACCCAAAGCGTAGCCATTATTTATCGAACATACGCATGCTAGGTGTATGTTTCAGGAGTCAATCATCATGAAAACATTTTTGCGAATTGCCCTTTTATTCTTGGCCTTTACGGCCGTTTCTTGTCGTTCTGCTTCACAGTCAGAAAGCATGTATTCTCCCCTCATCGACCAAGCCGACGTGATTTTTGTGGGCCGAGTTGACTATATTTCAGCGGCAAATGTAGATGCCCAGCAGCAAATTGCGCTGTCTGTTACCGAAGTATTAGCTGATTCCATTAATATCGGCTCTGGTGTTGTGTTAACCATGAATAACAACCTCATTATTCAAGAAGATGGTGTTTTAACCGCGATTCCCTCTGAAGAAGTGACCATTGGCGATGAGATCATTGTGTTTGCCACGCAAGAACTCTTGCTTGACGGTGGGGGACAAACGGCCGTTTTATCCCCAATTTCAAGTGATAGTGGCCCATTTGTGACGCTAGATGCACGAGACCTCATTTTGAGCCAAGTTGCCCAATAAAAATAAGAGATGTGTTGGCATTTAATCAATGCCAACACATCTTAATAAGCATTTCCCCAGCCCAATACCTCAACATCCATGTAAATTTCAAAAAATATCTTGAAATAAGACAAGTCCGAAATGTGAAAGTCACTCAGTGAAAACCCAATTTGAGCCAACTCTTTTTAAAGTTACGCTTTGGTTTTCACATAATCCCGCTACAATCCGTTCATGGATTTGTTTAGCCAAAGCCGAAAAGCGCAAATCGAAAAAGAGTCACCGCTTGCTAATCGGATGCGCCCACGAACGCTCGATGAATATGTAGGGCAAAAGCATATCATTGGTCCTGGGCGGTTGTTGCGCCGCGCCATTCAGGCCGATCAGCTCTCCTCCCTGATTTTTTATGGGCCACCAGGAACCGGGAAAACAACATTAGCAATGGTGATTGCGAACAGCACACAAAGCCATTTTATTACCATCAATGCAGTGCTGGCCGGTGTGAAACAAATCCGTGAAGCAATTGAAACGGCGCAAGAGCGACGCAACATGTATGGGCAACGCACCACGCTTTTTGTGGATGAGGTGCATCGCTGGAACAAAGCTCAGCAGGATGCATTGCTGCCTCATGTGGAAAATGGGACCCTCATTTTAATTGGTGCCACCACTGAAAATCCTTACTTTGAAGTGAATAAGGCGTTGGTCAGCCGGAGTCGAATCTTCCAGCTTAAGCCACTTACCGCTGACGACTTAGCAGAGATTGCTCAACAAGCGATTCAGGATAAAGATCGAGGTTTTGGCTTACTTAACAT
>JANQSK010000982.1 GCA_028284105.1 Anaerolineae bacterium | reverse complement strand
AGGCAGTCAGGGCAGGAAGCCCTGCACCTTTAGGTCAGGTAACTCACTTCAAAACAAATTTTTTAAATGTTGAGAAATGGTTTCGTAAACATGGCCGTTCTCCATTCAGAGAGGGAGAAATAGCTTTAGGTTGCTACATATTGTTTGACTGGATGTCAAGATAATTTCTATTAGACTCTTACCCACTGCGATTTAAAATAGCACGCCATGCACCCAAGCTCCCTAGTTGAGCTGCAAATAGTTCCAAATTATCATAATCTAGATTTTTTTCTTGAATACGTACAATTGAAGCAATATCATCTAAGTGCCGAGTTGAGCCACTGTCTTTAAACGCAATGAGCTTTGCCTTAATTAAATCATTAGCTGTCACGTATTTGGCCTTTCGAATCGGATCAAAAGGGAATGTCACCCCGGATTTAATCATCGATTGTAGATGAGGCTCTAAAGGAACATAAAAATCAACTTTTATTGCATAGTGTAGGTGAATAACATTGAAGAATCCGCCACCTGATAATGCACCGTTCACCGCAATTTCGTCAACATGATAGTTAGACTCAGTCAGCCGTTTCATAAAATTCTTAATTGAAAATCCTGACGAACTGAGCAAAATATCTAGATCCTGAGTGAAGCGTGGTTCACCATATACAACGACGGCCATTCCTCCCCAAATCACGTAATGAGCGCCTATCGCTTCAAGGACATCAATAACACCTCCAAACGCTTGATTCTGCTCGTATTCCATATTTAATCTACTTTCTCAGCCCCATAGACTATTTGTCTTGCAACCTTATCTGCCTCTTCCTCGGACCATTCGGGATGCTGTTCTTGGAGTATCAATTTTCTTTGTTTGAATGCAAAATCAGCTGCAGCAAAAGCTCTTAAAGTTTTCTCTTCAGGCTTTAAATTCTGAATGGCTCGGGTAAGTAATTTTGGAGATTCTTCAATCCGGTAGTTCGCTGAATTGGAGAGTGGGGGATAGGCAAGATAATAGCCTTGAGTCGAGGGTTTTCGACTATATTCTATGCGAATGCCCCCATTTCTTAACACATTAAAATCTCTTAATAAGGCCTCGCTTTTAACAATACCCCAGCAATTTTTTCCTAACTCCTGTTCAACTTTCTCAAACAGATCTTCTTTCTTATGAGGCGAGCCATCACTTAATATAGAAATGAGGGTCAATCGACGCTGAGCTACTCTGTCAGTTTGAATGTGGCTATTGAGCCCTGCAAGCAAAAGTTTTTCCTGTATGGGCAAAGCTTCAATACTGTTTATATCTAGCATGGATAATATTGTATCAAACATGTATTCAAATGCATATTTGATAAAAACCTCTTGCTATTCTATTTTGGCTTTCGGTGTTGATTCTCGTTCGTCCTCTCCAGCTAAGGAGAGATAAGAATTGTCAACTTAAAAGGTAATCATTCATGTACTTGATAATAAGTAACAGAATTGAATAGCAAGCTTGCAAACAACATTTTTGCCCATTTGAAAATGTGAGTTACTTAGTTTGTCTCTATTTCTGATTTTCAAACAGTTATCGGAATGTCGACCTCATGATGGCGCAGAGAGGTGTTGTTGTTAATTACCAAACGATTCGTCAATGGTGTTTCAAGTGTGGTGCTGAATACGCTTTTTAGATTTGAAGTGAGATAAATGGGCCTTTAGTGGCCGTTAACTTCACTCTAGAAGCATTTTTCAAGGGTGAGCATGGCTTAGTTAAGCATGTTAGAGATTAAATTAATAATTGCGTCTTGGCTAATAGATTAAGCTTTCTCGTGAATGCAGTTGGAATTAGTTAGCACTTCGCGTAGTGGGTTGGCATACTGCCATTTTTTATTCAAAATGATTTAGTATTAACCAAACAAAAAGACCACCATATAGGTAGTCTTTTTGTTTGGAACATCTCCAAAGTAATTAGAGGTTGAGATTTTCCTAATTCAAAGTCGGGTTCAGTCGCGTTTCTCTCGTGCCAGTTTTGGGGGGAGGGGGTCTAATTACTTTGTTTATCCGACTTGAACTAAGTTAATAGTACAATAAAAAAAATTGTTTTTCAAGTTGGTTTGATCAATTTTGGTTTGGCATTGGATAATAAATCATTTTTTCTCCAAATCTGTGTTTCAATTTCTCAAATGAACAAGGTGCCTTTTAGACCTTGTGGCATCAATGAGCCCGGGAACAACCTAGTCTTTTTTTAGCCCCTGAAAGGCAAAAGGCATGCTGCTTTTTGAGGTGTGCTATCTAGCGAATTTTCGACTACTCTTTTTCTCTTTTCTTTTAAGTAGGGCCACGTCAATCAGTTTCGTAATTCCTAATCTAAAGTATTGTCACCTCAAAGATTGTTTAAGTACCAATGATTAGGTATAAAATGATGTCGAACAAGGTATTAGCTTGTAAGCTGTTGAACAGTGGAAGAGGTCGGGATGGATCATTACTATTCATTTGGGGAGTGGGTGAAAGTATGTCGTATTCAACTTGGATTATCGCAGACTGCACTCGCATCTAGTGTAGGTTGTTCTACTGAGACTCTAGAAAAAATTGAGAAAGATGAACGAATTCCCTCTTCACAAATTGTTAAGCAATTAATTGAACATCTTCAAATAGACGAAACCGTTCAAGATAAATTCTGGCTATTGGCGCGGGGAGCAGATGTGCCTAATACAGGCTCACCCATAAGGTTCAATCTTGATTTGAATTATGCGCCTAAATCCTTAAATTCCCAAGATTTAGAAACTCGTTTTATTACGCAAAAGAAAATAGGTGAAGGAGGTCATGGTGAAGTATACCTTGGTCTTGATACTCAGATTGGTACGCCGGTCGTCATTAAAAGACTCAAACAAAATCTAAATACCAACGCTAACTTGATTGCACGATTCCTTCGTGAAAGCGAAGCGCTTCATCAATTAAAGCATCCAAATATTGTTAAGTTGCTTGCGGCCTTTGAGCACGATGGTCACCATAATATTGTCATGGAATATGTTCCTAATGGCTCACTAAAAGATTTATTAGTGAAGGGTGGCCCTCTAGACCAAGAGCAAAGTCTTAGAATTATTTTGGAGCTGACTGATGCACTTAGCCGTGCCCACCATTTAGGCATTATTCATCGTGATATCAAGCCCGGTAATATTTTAATGGCAAGTGATGGCACGCCCTTGTTAGCAGATTTTGGAGTCGCCGGACTGCTAGAAAGTGATTCACAGCTCACGCCAACCAAAGGATTTATTGGCAGCCCCGCATATGCAAGCCCAGAGGCTTTCCTCGGAGAGAGATTGGATACTCGGTCGGACATTTGGTCTTTAGGCATATTAATGTATGAATTATTAATAGGAAAACGGCCGTTTCAACAAGAACCCCTTATTGCATTAATCAATCAAATCATAAATGAACCGATTCAGCCTATTAATAATCTTCTCCCTGAAATCAATCCTTCTTTAGCTTCTTTGATAACTCAAATGCTTAATAAAAATCGTGGCGCTCGACCAAGTAATATGCGGCAAATTGGTGCATATATACAGGCAATTCAAGATGGTCAGAAAATCTCAATCGGCAAGTTGCATTTGATAGAAGAGAATTCGAAGAAGTCATTGGTCGAGAGTTTTGATGAACTGGATGACCAAACCCGCTTTGATCGGTTGCCAACAAATAACGTGCCTGAAATTGCACCATTGCCAATAGGGAGCTATCTGCCATATCCTTTAAATCCACATTTTAGTGGTCGAGAAGTAGCTCTAAAAACTTTGGCAGAAAAAATAAAAGAGAAAAATCAAGCTACTGCTATTTCACAAGTTGCAGTGACAGGCATGGGAGGGATTGGGAAAAGCCAACTAGCAATCGCATTTGCTTATCGATATGGGCAATTTTTTCCTGGTGGAGTGTTCTGGCTTAGCGTAGCCGATCCAGACGTGTTGCCAGCCGAGGTTGCAAGGCTTGGGGGTGAAGAGTTTTTACAACTTTATCGAGAAACCTCAGGATTGAGTCTGCAAGATCAGGTAGCGGCCGTTAAACGAGTATGGCAAAGTGAGACACCAAGACTGCTCATTTTTGACAATGTGGATAGTGATGCGTCTTTGGCAGCTGTTCAAGAGATTCGACCATCTGGCGGAGGATGTAGAATCCTGATGACCAGTCGGCGAGGCAACTGGTCCAAAAGTAGCGGGGTGTATCCTTTAAATTTAAAAATGTTTGACCAAAGCGAAAGTGTGGCCTTATTGCAAAAGTATGTGCCAGAAGCTGATGAAATGGTTCTAACAAACATAGCGGAAGAGTTAGGCCATTTACCCCTCGCTCTACATTTAGCTGGTAGTTTTATGGAAACTTATTTTGAATATGGGATTGGTAATCCATCAACATATTTGGATGCCTTGAGGGAAGGGGAATTACTCAAACATGCCTCGCTCATTGGTCAGGGTATAGATAAAAGCCATACCAATCATGATTTGCATCTGGCGAGAACCTTTACACTAAGCCTAAAGCAGCTAGATAAAACAAATGAAGTTGATAGCTTAGCGAGAAAATTATTAGGTCTCCTTGCTTGCCTTGCTCCTGGGGAACCTGTTCCTGCATGGTTGTGGCAGGATGCCCTTCCCAAAGTGAATGATCCTTTGTTGTACGCAATGTCAGCACAAAGGCTTAAGGCTGTCGGGTTAATTGAGCAGAGTAATATGGGGGAGTTGCAACAACATCGTCTTTTGAATGCTTTTGTTCAAAATGAACTTGCTTTAGAAACTGAAGAAGCTTTTGATTCGATTGTTAAAGTCGTTAATAATCAAGCTGAGGAGCAATTTAAAGCTGGATATCCTTTGGCGTTGATTAGTTGGCAACCCCACTTTCGAACAATC
>JANQSK010000713.1 GCA_028284105.1 Anaerolineae bacterium | reverse complement strand
GGATTCTCAAACAAGATGGCACTTTGATCATCATTGAAACATTAGGAACTGGGCGGGAACAACCTCAACCCCCAACTTTATATTTAGAAAACTATTACCATTGGCTCGAGACAGAGTGGGGGATGACCACAACGTGGACTCGAACAGATTATCTTTTTCATTCAGTTGAAGAGGCTGAAGAGCTTACTCGGTTTTTCTTTGGTGAGAATATGGCGGATGATATTGCCGATCGAGGAATCACCCTTTTACCAGAATGTACAGGCTTTTGGTGGCTAACGGTAGAGTAAACTATGTTGCGAATTGGTGTAGATATGATTGAAGTGAGTCGCATGGAGCGAGGTGTTGAGCGACATGGCGACCGCTTCTATAAACGATTTTTTACCCAGCAAGAAGTAGATTTTTGTGAAAAAGCTCCAGCTCGACTGGCTGGCCGCTTTGCTGTAAAAGAAGCTGTAGGTAAAGCATTTGGCACAGGGATTGGGGATGTGAGCTGGCAAGAAATTGAGGTAGTTTGTGATGAGCGCGGACGGCCGTTTTTGAAGCTCTATGGTGCCGCTCAAGAACTTGCTGATAAAATGGGGCTCTCAACTTGGGAGATTAGTATTTCCCATACAGATACTCATGCGATTGGTTTTGTGGTCGCAATGGGGTAGTCTATTGAGGATGTCACCACAATTGATTGCACAATAGGCAGTGCAATTTGGGACATCATCTCCGACAAAAGAGGTATTCATGTCAACTTGGAAAGCAGACGACGGATCAGAAATTTATTTTGAATCTTTTGGGAGCAAGGACAAAAGTAAACCTGCTTTGATTTTATTGCCCGGATTGTTGGGCGCAATACGTACACAATGGCGTAATTTTGTCCAGCCATTAAATAATGAATTTCGTATTTTGCTTATTGATTTGCGTGGACACGGTAAATCAACCAATGAAGCTGAGAATCTAAGACCAGAGAAAATGGTTGAAGATATTTTTGGTTTGCTTGATGATTTGAAAATCAATCAATTTCATTTGATGGGCTATAGCTTAGGTGGGTATTTGGGCCTGCTAATGGCCTATCAAGAGCCTATACGTGTTAAATCGCTTATCGCTCATGCAACTAAGTTTTATTGGACTGAAGAAGCCATCCAGCGAATGAACAGTCAGCTTGACCCAGACATTATGGCTGAAAAAGTACCGACTTATGCTGACTTACTGGTTCAAGATCATGGTGCACGCCAATGGCGATTCCTTGTCCGGCAAGCAGCTGAGATGATTCACGATATGAAGGCGAATGGCTTAACTGAAGCGATGGCACAAAATATCCAAGTGCCGACTTTGGTTAGCGTTGGCGAAAAAGATGAACTTGTCAACATTGTTGAGGCTCAGCGATTAAGTTCAATTTTGCCAAAAGGTGAGCTCATTGTCTTGCCCGGTGTTCGGCATCCTTTCCAAACATTGCGCTTCATGCCGCTCTTGCCGATGGCACAACATTTCTTTATAAACAGTTAGAGTGAACAATGAAAAAATTACTTGCCATTTTAGCCCACCCAGACGATGAATCATTTGGTAGTGGGGGCACATTATCGAAATATGCACGTGAAGGGGTGGATGTCCATATTTGTATTGCCACTGACGGTGCTGCTGGCTCGGTCGAAAAAGGGTTTGAAGATGCTCGAAATGATTTAGTCGGAGTACGGGCTATAGAACTAGAAACGGCCGTTACTATTATTGGTGCTACATTACACAACCTAGGCTATCGTGATTCAGGCTACATCAACGATCCAGCAAATAATCATCCAGATGCCTTTATTCAATGTGATGAAACAGAAGCCATTTGCAGAGTGGTCAAGCTGATTCGTGAAATCAAACCGGATGTTGTGGTCACTCATGACGAAACGGGCGGCTATTTTCATCCCGATCACATCCAATGCTGGAGAATCACAACGCCAGCCTTTTATGCAGCGGCTGATCCCAAGCAATTCCCAGAGCTTGGTTTAGAACCACATCAAGCTGAACGTCTTTACTACTCAGCTTTTTCAAACACGTGGGTGAAAATCTATCGTGGTTTAGCAAGGCTTCGTGGGCAAGACCCCACAAAAATGGGGCGAAACAAAGATATCGATATGACGCGTTTAGGGATGGATCCAAAAAAGATTCACGCGCGGATTAACTATCGTGATTACTGGGAAATTAAAGCAGAAGCAAGCCGAGCCCATGCCAGTCAAGGTGGCGGCAATTTTGTACGAAGGGTACCAATTTGGATACAAAAACGGTGGTTGGCAACAGAATCATTTATGAGAGAATATCCAAAGGTACCAGATGGATTTAAAGAAAGTGAACTATTTCCCTAAAAATTCACTTGCACAGGAGCAATAGCTAAAGGAAAATAGCGGCGCGTGGAGGACTGATATGCTTCATAAAATTCAGGAAAATATCTCCAGCGTTTTGGAGGATATGCAAATGGAAAAACCCATTCGTGTTGCCCGTTCATTTATAGCGGCATCGGCATTGGCTGAAAAAGTGAATGCTGACTACGATCTCGGTGGGCTGGTTAGCTGCAAGCTATTCAGTAAAATGTTGCGTACACAAGATAATGATCACTATCTTGTGTCAGTATCAAATGGTGACCAATATGTAGCGCGTATTTATCAAGAAGGTACCCAATTTGATCGCAAAGAGTCAGATTATCTGTATGAATTAGATTGGTTATTATTTTTAAAAGAAAATGATTTACCCGTTTCATATCCCATTCAACGTAAAGATGGTTCCTATTTAGGATCCGTTCTTGCACCAGAAGGCATCCGCTATTTTTCTCTTTTCACCCTCGCACGCGGCCAAACACTCTCGGTTAAAGATCCTGAACAACTTTGGATTATGGGAAATCAAATTGCGCAGATTCATATTTCTTCGAATGACTTTGAAACAACCCATGAACGTTTGCCGATTGATTTAACCGCCCTAGTTGACAAACCTGTTGAACGTATCAAGGCATTCTTTGCCGATGAGAATTCGCAAAAGCTGGAATTCATGTTGATTGCAGCTGAAGAAGCGAAGAGTGAGATTCAAGCGCTCATTGAAAATGGTCAAGATACCCCTGATGCGTGGGGGCCAATTGGTGGTGATTTCCACCAATCAAGCGTTTTCTTTAACTCATTCAATCAGCCTACCTTCTTTAACTTTGATCACTGTGGCCCAGGCTGGCGCTCCTATGATATTGCTGCATTTTTGTTCAATTCAAATCTGATGCATCAATCAAATCAGGAGCTTTCTGAAGCATTTTTTGCAGGCTATTTCTCGGTACGTCAACTTTCTGATAATGAACACGCTGCCATTTCATCCTTCCTCACGATTCGACGCATTTGGCATACGGGTTTGTTCGCCTTGACGGAAGGTTTAGCGGGTCATACCTTTATTGCTCCAATTTAATGTTTTGCTGATGTAAGCAAAACTCAACCTTTTAAAACTGTAATTTTCTGAGACCCTAGGGTTAACTTCTCATTTTCACACAATGCTGGCACATACCTCTAGGGTCTTTTTGTTTTGAGGTGCAGTATGAATGCAATGATTATTGCGGCAAATGAAGAGGAACGTGAATTTTTAAGTTGGGTGGTGCGTCAAACAGGCTTAACCATCAATCGCGGGGGAGATATTGAGCAAATTAAAAAGTCTCTCTACGAAAAACCGGTTGATATTATTGTTTATGCTGTTGAATATTTAGAAAAGACGGCTGAAGCAATTAAAAATTTACGGTATGCATCTGAAGCGCCAA
>JANQSK010000962.1 GCA_028284105.1 Anaerolineae bacterium | reverse complement strand
AGCGAGGGGCAGGGGATTATGCGGGTAGCGAACCCGAACCTGCGGCTGCAATGCGCTGGATTGCAGCCCATCCTAACATCACGGGCTCAATCAGCTTCCACACCTTTAGTGGTGTTAATTTGCGCTCCTCAACCAAAGGGCCAGACGACACGTTACCAACCCAAGATTTACGCACATTTCAAAAGCTGGGCAAAAAAGGGGAAGAGATTACGGGCTATCCGGCCATCTCGATTTTTCACGATTTTAAATATGATCCAAAGAGCTATATCAAAGGGACATTTAGCGATTGGATGTATGAATATTTGGGGCTTTATAGCTGGACAACTGAGATTTGGTGTTTGCAGCGAGAAGCGGGGTGCGATTCGTCCAAATTCTTAGAGTGGTTCCGTGAGCATCCTATTGAGGATGACGTCAAAGTCATGAAATGGAATGATGATGTGCTTGAGGGCAAAGGGTATATAGAGTGGTATGAGTTTGATCATCCACAGCTTGGAAAGGTTGAACTTGGTGGCTGGCACTTCTTTGAAACATGGCGCAATCCGCCCTATAAATTGCTTGAAAAAGAGATTGCTCCGCTCGCTGATTTTGCGATTTACTCCTCATTGGTTTCACCACAATTGGAATGGTATTCAGTCGATGTCACCACAACGGGTAATGTGCATCATATTCAAGCCGTCGTGCAAAACACAGGATGGTTGCCAACAAATATTAGCCAAAAAGCGATGCAGATGAATGTCGTGCAGCCTCTTGAACTTCAAATAAAGCTACCAGAAGGGGCTAAGCTCATCAGTGGGGATGAAAAGATGTTCCTTGGCCAGCTTGAAGGACGGGATTCAAAACCGTCGATGAACCTCTTTGGGGGTGATGCCACAATGGATCGCGGTAAAGCGGTTTGGGTGGTCGAAGCTGAAGCGGGTTCAACTTTGGAATTAACGGCCGTTCACAAACGAGCCGGAACAATCAGACGAACTGTCGAATTATAGAACAACGTAATTAGAGTAGATGGAAGTTAAACAACTTCCATCTACCATTCTCCTCGTCCAATCCACGTTTCCTAATCGATTGCTGGTAAATTCAATCAACTTTTGTATTATCCTTATATCAATCTCGCTCTAAGGATTAGTTTGGAATGGAAAACGGCCGTATTCTCATCGTTGAAGATGATAATGACATCAGGACAATGCTCACGATTTTTTTTAAAGGGCAGCATTTTCAAGTTGATGCCGTTGATAATGGGGAAGATGGTCTCAAACTGTGCTATCAAAGCGCACCAGACCTCGTGATTCTAGACATTATGCTTCCCGGCATTGATGGATATGAGGTTTGTAAACAGCTTCGAAGCACAATTCGTACACGCCATATTCCAATTATTTTTTTAACCCAAAGAGATCAAGTCGAAGATCAAATTGAAGGTTTAAGTGTTGGGGCTGATCACTATATTCCAAAGCCTTTTGATATTGAAGTTTTGGGTGTGACTGTTCAAACCGTAATTCGGGTTTATCGCAACTTGAATATGCTTCACCCTTTAACTGGTCTTCCTAGTGACAGATTGATCAGTGAGGAGCTGCAGCTACTTTTAAGACGGCAAGATTGGGCCTATATTGAATTAAGCTTAGAAAATAATGACGTGTTTCAAAATGCGTATGGAGCCCAAAGTTTAGAAGAGGCAACACGATTACTGGGTGAAATATTAGGCGAAAAGCTTGGTCAAATAGGGACACGAGATGATTTTATTGGTCACCGAATTGATCACACCTTTACACTGGTTTCTTACGCAAATAAGGCAAACCAAATTATTCAAGAAAGCCGTGAGCGTTTTTATAACGCATTATTAAATCACCTAGAACAATCGAATTTGGATATACAACCCACCAATCCAGATACACCCGCACAATCATTACCCATATTAGCCATTGGAATCGTCACCCATCAAGATGGTGTTTATTCAAACGTTCAAGAAGTCATTACTGTAGCAAAGGAATTACGGTTTTTGGAAAGTGTGAGTGCCAATTATTCCTATTGGGGTGGCAAGCCTGAAATGCGCCTCTGGCATGAAAAGATTTCTACTTGGAAGATTGTTGGCATGCGATTGCGTTACATTTCCCCCCCAAATATTGATGAGGCGAGAAGGCGTGAGTTGCTTGGTCTCTTGGTGGAAACATTTACTCAAATTCGTGCGCTATATGGGCATGAGCGAGACCAACTCTTCTATCTTAAAGATGGCCGTTTTATTCTTGTTACACATTCAAATCATGTCCAGAATTTAGAAGAAACCATTACCCAACTTTTTGCTCAGAATCTTGATGAACTTAAATCTTCAGAAATGAATGCATCATCGGAATTGGAGCCAGGCAACATTAGTTTAGATGTCCACCTTTTAGATGGACAAAAAGAAAGAATTGGTGAACTAGAAAATCTAATCTCGATCTTGTTTAAAGATGGCGTCAATGGTTTGAGTGATGGCATTGATTTTGCCGATGCTGATGAGATGAATGCCTTAAATAACACCGATTGGATTCGCTTCCGCTATTATTTAGAACGACATTTTAATAAAAATGAATTCCAATTGATGTGCTTTGAATTAGGAATTGATGCCGAAGATTTCTTGGATGCCAATAAAGCGGATCGCAGTCGCAAGATTATTGAATATTGTCAAAGGCATGTGATGACGTCGCAACTGATTGCGTATTGCCAAAAGGTTCGTCCAGCCCTACGATGGTCAAATTTTAGACCTATTTAATTCACTCCAAAAAATCAAACGGCCGTATTGGTAATCATGATTTCGTCAATAAGCGGTAGGTGAGTCGTTGATTGGGGCGTTTGGCGAAACGGCCGTTTCCTCTAAAATCAGTTCATCTAAAACAAAATCACTAAAACCTACGTAAACACTCATAGCTTATAGCGTTTCGCTATTGAAAGTAATTTTCAACAAATATCTTGACCACCCAAGGGTAAAATGAAAATAACTTTAAGGAGAACAAGAGCTCAATTAGGTGATTTTATTTAAAGATACGTTTTGTTCTCCACATAAGGAGGAATATGAGTTCAGAATCAGTGTCTATGCCCCCTTCCATCGGATTTGGAAGCAAACTTGTTTCAATATTCGTCAGACCACGCACCGTTTTTAATCAAATAGCCTCCTACGATAGCAACGTTTGGATTCTTGTTGCATTGATTGGTCTTGTTCTGGTGACACTGCCGATCATTGTGTCAGGTCCATTGACTCGCGCACAATTAATTGCCGAATTCCAAGCGAATGCAGGCGATATTGAGTTTCCTGACGACCAACCCGATCCGACCCAATTTATTGCCAATCCATTTACAACAACCGTTATCCCCGCTGTGGGATCCGTTTTTGTTGTGTTGCTTGGTTGGCTATTGTGGGGTGGGGCTCTACATCTTGTTTGTTCACTCACTGGTGGACGGAACAC
>JANQSK010000946.1 GCA_028284105.1 Anaerolineae bacterium | reverse complement strand
TCAGAGATTGATTTCCATAAAAAACAGCTTGTTTCCATTGATTGGCTTGTTTTGCGTTCCAAGCCAAATTGTAGTTAATTTGTGCTTGGAAATCCTTATTCGCAGTACGAAGCGCTAAGCTTAAAGATTGCAGTAAATAAGATTGCGATTTTTCAAACTCATTTTTTGCAGTGGCTAATAAACCTAGATTTGTTGACGTAGAGATTTGACCTTGCCAATCATTGTTTTGTTGGTTGATTTCTAATGCCCTTAATAAAGCGGACTCTGCCTTCTCTAATTGATTAAGCTTTTGGGCTAATGTGCCAATGCTATTTTGTGTAAAACCTTGCCAACGGCCGTTTCCTAATTCCTCAAAAATCTTTAGCGCATCTTCAAACAGAGAAAGCGATTGATCGTGTTGTCCCTTAAGATCGTGGATAACGCCTAAATGATAGGTTGAGATTCCCAAAAGCATTTGTTGATTGTTGTTTTCGGTTGCAAGTGAATAGGCTTTGTTTAGTTTTTGTGCTGCGTGATCTAATTGCCCTTGTCGCCATAAGGCTTCACCCCAGCTTATTTGGATACGGCAGTCTAGCCAGCTGTCGTCTAAAAACTGGGCAAGCTGTTCGGCTTTTATCAATAACTCGATAGCGGGTTGATATTGAGAGAGCCGAATGTGTAATGCGGCTTGTTGGGCCTTGAAATGTGATAATGTTTGCTGAATGAGAGGTTGCTTGTCGTCCAAATTTTTACTGAATCTTGAAAGGGCATCACCAAACTGTCTTTCTCCTTCACGATACAAGCCTCGAATTTGATAAAAATCAGAGAGGGGGCGTAATGCATTTTGGATGATTTGGAACTGTTGGTTTGATACGGCCGTATCCCACGCTAGCCGAAGATTATCTAAATCGGCAGCAATCCAATCACAGGGAATGTGTGGTGTTTCTCCATTGAGCGCATCTTGAAGATTGGCGACGGCATTTAGATAATAATGGCTGTGTTCTTCTAAGATAAACTCTTGTGGATCTGTAAATATCCAAATGCTTGTGGCTTCGGGGCTTTCTAGCTTTTCCTTAGCAAACTGACGGAGTAATTCATGAATTGAAAAACGGCCGTTTTCTTCCTGCCGCAGTAACGATTTATCTCTTAATGCATGGAGAACATCACCAGTCGTGCCCGTGACAGTTTCAGCCGCTTTATGCGTGAATCCCCCTTGAAATAAGGATAGCGTTCCAAATGCGGCGCGTTCATGTTTTGATAGGAGCGTCCAGGAGTTTTCAAAAACAGTCCGAATACTGCGATGCCGCTGGGGAATATCCCTCTTTTGAGTCAATAAAGAATCGTAAGAGCGTTGAAGCGATTGGATAAGGTCTGGTAACGGCCGTTGGCGAAGTGCTGCGGCAGCCAATTCCAACCCTAGGGGAATCCCTTGAACGAGGTTGCAGACGCGAGCAACTAACTCATAATTTGCTGCTGATAGCTCAAATTGGCCTAAAGCTCGATTGGCACGATCTTCAAAAAGCTTTATCGAAGGAAGATCAAACTCAGCCTTTAATGTTTCTTCCGTCGTTAAAGTTGGATTATCAAAATCAATGGGTTTGAGTTGTGGTACGCGTAAGGGTTCAATAGGACAGGCCCATTCAGCCATAAAATCAAGCGGCTCCCTTGATGTGCAGAGAATGGCTAATTGGGGCGCTGATTGGAGTAATTCAATCACCAGATGGCTGCCAGCCAAAAGGTGCTCAAAGTTGTCCAAAATTAGTAGCATCTGCTTTTCTTTGACAAAGGAGAGAAGCTGCTCTTTTGAGCCTTGTTGTCCACCCAGCGGTTGGCCACAAGCTTGCAATATTGCCAATGCAATATTTGTTTCTTGTAGTGATTCTTCTTGCACTGGTGTTAACCCAGCTAGCGGAACGAACCACGTGCCATCTTTAAACGTTTCTAAATTGTGCCAGCCTAATTCATTGGCAAGCCTTGATTTGCCAATGCCACCTTCACCTACTAACGTGATAAGACGGTAGTTGGGTGACGTGATTCGCTCTTGGAGTAAGGTGAGTGTTTTTTCACGCGCGAAAAATGGGGTGACGCTAGATTGTAAATTGTGTTTGGGTTTTGGTGGTGGGGTGAAAACGGCCGTTACTTGCCGTTCGATTAGTTCTAATTCATCCTGTTCAATTTTTTTGTAGAGGGCAACTGTTTGCGAGTGGGGTTCTGCTCCTAATTCATCCCAAAGGATATCCTTGGCTTTTTGGAAATGCTGCAAAGCCGCACTTTTTTCACTATTGTGCGCTAAAGCTCGCATTAAATTTTGATGCCCTGTTTCGTTCCAAGGCTCAATTTTGATCTGTTGCTGAGCAATTTGCTTCGCCTTGGTAAAGTTGCCCGAATGAAGATGGTTTTGAAACTGTTGATTGATCGCTTCAAGTCCTAATAAATGAAATCGCTCCCGCTCTTGTCGAAGCCAGCTTTCAAATTCAATGCTTTCACAGGTAAACCCTGGTAAAAGCTCATCTTGATACAGGGATACGGCCGTTTCAAATTCATTACTATCTATTGCGTTTAAAAAAGATTGGGTATCCAGTTCAAAGAAGCTGTCAGGGTTGAATTGAATTGTTTGGCGATTGATAAGTAAAAAAGGCTGTCCTTTTTTGCCAAGATCATCTAACACTTTGCGAAGTTGATAGAGCGTTTGCCGTAAATTTGTTTTTGCGACACTTTCTGGAGAATCGGGCCAGAGCAACGTTGCCAATACTTCCCGAGGAAACGGCCGTTCAGATTGCATTGCCAAATAGACAAGAAGACCTTGCACATTCGCTGAGCGAAATTTAGTGATAACTTCTTGATCTAATTTTGCTTGGAATGTTCCTAAAAATGTTAGCCTCAACTGAGGAGGTAACCCGTCCATAAATTGATTATAGGGTATTTTTTATATTGAGCGATAAGAGGAGAAAAATGGTGTTTCGAATTTATATTATTTTTTAGAAAATATGTTCCTCCCTCTAAATCATATAGCCTAAATTGGATTTCAAAAGCCGTTTTATGATTGATAAAAAACCAATAGATGAATTGTTTTTCAATATATGGGTGCAGATGTTGACATGAATAAATCAGATCCGCTATGTTTACTCCTTGATTAAAAGGATAAAACGATATGGTAAGTAAACGCTGGCAGCGCACACACTTTTTGATACAGCATCTTTTACTTGTTCTTGTGGGCGTGAGTTGGTTCTTGCTTTTACAGCTTGACCTCCCTTCTAATCAGAAGATAGGTCTTGTTGCAATTAGTCTTCTACTCATCATTGTGTCCGGCAGATATTTGCATCGCCGATATGCAAACTCAATGGTTAAAGTATTTGAATTGGAATATAGTGAATCAGTTTGGTTGATTCAGCGTGAATTAAAGGCGAGCTATATTCCATTTGTGAAGAATGCTAAAGAAGAAATGGTTACATTAAAGATTCAGGGAAAAAATATTGTCGTAACCATTGAAGAATTTCCAATCAATTTGATGATTGACGATCATCTCACCTCAAATCCTGGCACAAAAATAACAATGTCACCAATCAATCATGATCCTTCCTTTATTGAATCCCTTTGCTCTATTGTAGATAAAGCGTTCTTAACACCCCTGCCAAAAACGAATTAATTCCCCAAATATTTCTTTTTACACGTATCCCTCTCTCATTCAATAAATAAATATCGTTGTTTACGATCTGCTGACGGAGTGCAAACGGCCGTTTCGTATCCTCCTGTTGTCTTAAATGAAATCGGATTTTTGAGCGAATTTCGTTCTATGAGATACCAAAATTTCTGTAAAGGAGGTCATCATCATGCCAAAGTTAGCTTTGCCAATTCCCCAAATTCCTTAATGTTTGATTGTTTTAACAGATACGGCCGTTTTTGGAACTGCATTGCTCTGAAAACGGCCGTTTACTTTGTCGTAGAGGGATTCAATGACTTATTTATTTCAGAATTTTAGTAATGGCGAGCGGCGAGAAGAAATTACAGACTTTTTATTCACCATTAAAGAAGAATTGCGTTTGCCAGACAGAAAATCAGCAGAAAAAGTAACAAATCTTTGTTATGAACATGGGGGCGTTATAGCGATTTATGATGGAAATTTACTTTGTGCATTATCCGGATATTTTATTGGGGACCCTCAATATGATTTTGTAAATACAGATATGGGATTTATGTATGTTGCAGGAATTTTGCCCGAATATAGACGAACAAGGCTCTTTCTATTAGGACTTGTTTACACATTAAATGAATTTCATCAAATGGGGCTTCGTACTTTTCGCCTTCAGGCTGAGGCGAGCAATCCCTACACTAATCGACTTTATGCCCGTTTTGCAAATTTGACGGGCCAACATCGAACTCTAAGAGGGATTGTTGCTAATTCTTACGAAGGCAACACCGAGCAAGCGTTGGAATCGCTTAATCATGTAAAACGGCCGTTAAGCCCAACAAAAAAAGAGCCTATCCACAAGATAAGCTCTAATTCACAAAATCATATGCTGGGTTTAATGGGATAAAAAGATGTTATTAGTAAACGCCTCGAATGTGGGCGTGAACGGCCGTTTTGTAAATTTCTGCGATTTGTGCGTGAAGCTCTTTTGATAGGCTTGGTATTGATGACGTATTCGCATTGTCAACAACTTGGTGTGTTTTAGAGGCTCCCGTAATTACTGTACTGACTGCCTCATGGTCCAAAATCCATCTTTGTGAAAATTGAGCCATTGTCATACCGTCAGGTACCAGGGGCTTGAGTTGATTTGCTAATTCAACCCCTTTTGCAAAGGGTAAGCCCGCAAATGTTTCTCCCACATTAAAAGCGTCGCCATCTTTGTTGTAGTTACGATGGTCCGCTTCATCAAAAGTAGTTTCGGCGGTAAATTTTCCAGCGAGTAAGCCACTCGCTAAGGGTAAACGAACAATCACGCCAACATTAGCCGCTTTGGCTTTGTCAAAAAGGGTATGAATTGGTTTTTGACGAAAGATGTTGAAGATAATTTGTAGTGAAGTAAGTTCGGGTTGGTCAAGAATTAGCAAGGCTTCTTCCATTGTTTCAACACTGGCACCAAAATGACGAATAAGCCCTTCTTGTTTGAAGAGGCGAAGCCAATTGAATACCTCACCGGCCGCCATCACCTCTGTTGGGATGCAGTGTAGTTGAACTAAATCAAGCTGGCTCGTGTCTAGCCGTTTAAGTGAATCGGTGATGTGTTGTCTTAGAAGGTCTTTGGTGTAGGGTCCAGGATAGTTAAATCGGCCAATTTTGGTAGCGATAAACAGATCATCTGATCGGTTTTTAAAAAATTGGCCAATGAGTTGTTCAGAGCGACCTGCGCCGTAAACATCTGCAGTGTCAATGAAGGAAATTCCGTTGGAAACGGCCGTTTCTAGAATTTCAAATGCATTATCATCACTGAGCGCGCCCCAGTCCCCGCCAAATTGCCAACAACCTAATCCAATTTCTGAAACAGCTTGTTCCGTGTTACCAAAAAGCCTTTTTTGCATTCAGTTCGTTCCTAATTCATTTTGCCGAGTAAGGCGGTCTTAGCCCAGTAGCCAGGTAAGAACATGGGGTCAATCTCTAAAGCCTCATCGTAGCTTTGCAAAGCTGAACGAAAACGGCCGTTTGCTTCGTGAATTCGACCTAAGTTGAGATGAGGAAGCTGTGGAGATTGATAGCGCTGAGCTTGGGTTGCTTTTTGTAACCATTCAGCGGCTTCTTCATATTCGCCAAGCTCAATCAAATAGGCACCAATATCATTGTACGGATTACCAAAATCAGGATCGATAGCAATCGCTTTGTGACACATTTCAATAGCTTCATCCATGCGATCCATCATACTGTAAGTCCAGCCCAAGAAGGTGTAGGCTTCAGCGGTAGGGTGTGTGGCGATGGAGCGCTTATAAAGCTCAATGGCGTCACCGAGCTGGCCTCGCATTTGATTGCGATACGCTCGCTCAAAAAGAATCATTGCTTGATCATGCATAATGTTGTTTTCTTCTTCCATAATGGTGCTGAATTGTAAACATCAGTGTTAGATTTTAATTAATGTGAGCGCATTCTAAGGTTTGGTGGTTCGTGTTCTGTAATGATTGATTCTTGCAGACAACTAATGCTCAACAAGCCTTGCTACCGTGACACCCGCATCCCCTTCACCTTTTTTGCCTTCTTCCCATTTGGTGACATGTTTATTCTGTGTTAAAGCCTTGCGAACGGCCGTTCTTAGCTTGCCGGTTCCTTTCCCA
>JANQSK010000709.1 GCA_028284105.1 Anaerolineae bacterium | reverse complement strand
AAAGAAGATAGCTTGGAACGAAGGGCTGGCTGAGATGTTGCGTACGCAAGCCCGTTTTGGTGAAGCCGTTGTTGCATATGAAGAGATGGTCAACACAGCTGACCAGCTTGAGGATAATGAAGCCATGCTAAAAGGGTTGGTTGCATTCCTCAAAGTGGTTAGTTTGCGCGGGGATTCCAAGATGGTGATGGAAACGGCCGTTAAAATTGAAACGCTTGCTCGGAAAATAAACTCACCGGCCCAAATCGCTTTGGGCTTAGTTGGTAAAGCGTGGGCATATGTGCTCACTGATCGCATTTCAGAAGCAATTCCCCTCGCAAGAGAAGCCCTAACGTTAAGCCAAACCACCGTTTCGATGACAGAGGTTGCCTTTAGTCAAACCATCTTGGCAAACATTGCTAGACTCACCAATCATCCAAAACAAGCGGGCCAGCTGCTTCGACGCGCGATTAAACAATTCCAACTGGCAAACGAGCGCTCTTGGGAAGCGCTGTTAACTGCAAATTTGGCCCATTTGGCTCATCGTGAAGAAAAGCGAGAGATTGCTACATCTCTTTACCAAGAAAGCCTAAGAATGTCTCGTGAAATCGGTGATTTCTACGGTTCGATGTTAAGTCTGCGTAAATTGGGTCTTTTGGCTCAGTATGAAGGCATTTATAATAGAGCAGAACAGTATTTCCAACAGGCACTGATTATGGCTGAAAGAAGCCACCAGTTGAGATTCCAAGCGATGATCGCGAACGATCTAAGCGAACTGTATCTTGATTGGGGAAGTGCGGCAGATAGTATTTTTGTGGAAGTCGATACGTTACTTGAACAGGCGTATGTATGGCTCCACAAATCGATTCGCACCAGTGAAGAAGCGAATTTGACATTGGTTTTGGCACAAGGTTTAGAAGTATTATCTCGACTGCAGCTTGTTGAGAAAAATGAAGATGCTGCCAAGAAAAGTATCAATCGCGCGATTAAACTCTTAACTGAAACCAGTGAACACTTTTTGGAAAGAACACCGAAGAGCAAAAGACAAGAGTTACTTGAGTCGCTAAATGAACTTTTAGCGCATATCGAAAGCGACTAACGGCCGTAAAAACCAGAATGGTTGATCAGGATCAATACCTAGAAGCAATTACAGCATTAGAAGAACAACGCCAAGCGTTGGGTGATGATGTTGTGAATATTACCATTGAAGTTTTGCAAGAGGAACTTGCAAAGCAGGTTAGCGCGTCCGCGGAGCCAGAAACCCGCCTTAAAGCACAAAGAAAGCAAGTGACAATCCTGTTTGCAAACGTGACGGGGTTTAGTGGACTGGCGGAGTCGATTCCTGATACGAGCATGCTTGACGTCATGAATGTGCTTTGGCACAGACTCGATGGGGCCATCACCAATCAGGGTGGGATCATCGATAAACACATGGGGGATGGCGTGATGGGGATCTTCGGGGTTCCAACAGCCCGTGAAAATGATCCTGAACGAGCTATTCGAGCCGCACTGGCGATGCGCGCCGCTTTGAGTGACTTTCTTGGCGATATGAAATCGATGCAGAACGCAGGGCAGTGGCCACAGCTTTCTTCCGAAGATGAAGATCCCTTAACGAACTTACAGCTCAATATCGGCATCAATACTGGCTTAGCGATGCTAGGTGATGTGGGGACCGGCGAAGAGTATACCGTTATTGGTGACACAGTGAATGTGGCGAGTCGTTTGGAACGTGCTGCAACGTCTGGCGGTATTTTAATTTCCCATGATACCTATATTCAAGTTCGTGGGACTTTTAATGTCGAACCTTTAGGACCACTGACGCTCAAAGGTCGAAGCGAATCGCTTCCAGTTTATCTTGTCCTCGGTGTGCGCCCTCGTCTATTTTACGCATCTGGTCGTGGGGTTGAAGGTATTGAGACTCAGATGGTGGGGCGTGATGAAGAGCGGAAGCAGTTAGAAGAGGTGCTAAAAACGGCCGTTCAACAGAAAAACGGCCGCTTAGTGACCGTCATTGGAGAAGCTGGGGTTGGTAAATCGCGGCTGCTACATGAGTTTAACAACTGGTTGCGAACCCTTTCTCGTGAATTTCCCTCGTTCAAAGGTCGTACTTATGAAAGAACCCAAGACGTGCCCTATGGACTGTTCCGTGACCTCTTTACGACCAAATTTAATATTCAGGAAAATGATCCAGCGGCCTCAGTTGAAGATAAATTGACCCAAGGCTTGCGCCGCTACATTGATGGTGACGATGATGAAGTCCAAATTCGGGTCAGCAATATAAGCCAACTACTCGGTTTAGAGACGGTAAGTGATGCAACAACTGCCGTTTCTCTTGAAGCACATCAGGTTAGAGAAAGAGCCTACACGTATATTTACGAGATTTTTGAGAAAATTACGGCCGATTATCCAGTTACGCTTCTTTTCTTGGAAGATATTCATTGGGCTGATGATGGGTCGCTTGAACTGATTGAGTATCTGAGCAATTTATGTGATCAAGCGCCGTTTGTGATCATCACCTTGACACGCCCTGCACTTTTCAATCGAAAAACGACATCGATATTAACGGCCGTAAATGGACATCGGCCACAAAGCAAAAAGCTCCCCCTCCGTATAGAGCTCAAATCATTGACGCATGACGATAGCCTCAAGCTGGTCGAAAATATTCTGCACAAAATCCCAGATATCCCTGATGATCTTTCAGAGTTGATAGTCAATCGCTCTGAGGGTAATCCGTTCTACCTAGAAGAGTTGATCAAGGTCTTGATCGAAGATGGTGTGATTGTTACGGGTCAAGAGCAGTGGCAGGTCCATCTTAACCAGCTCAAAGAAGTACGTATTCCACCCAATATTACAGGTGTTTTGCAAGCACGTTTAGATCGCCTTTCGGGGATTGAGCGCATGACATTGCAGCGTGCTTCGATTATGGGGAGGCTCTTTTGGGATACGGCCGTTATTTACATGAATCAAATGGCGGATGAGCCTATTAGTGCGGTTGACACCATGTCTGCGATTAGTGCCTTGGAAAAACGGGAGCTTATTTTCCCAAGACAGGCTTCAATGCTTGCAGGTGCCCAAACCTACATTTTTAAACACGCTTTGCTACAACAAGTGACCTATGAATCAGTCCTGTTGCGTATTCGCCCCGATTATCACGAACAGGTAGCCGATTGGTTTACAGAAATTAGCGGAGAACGTCTGGCTGAATTTGCGAGTCAAATTGCGAATCATTATGAATTGGCAGGGGAAAAACAGCCAGCAGCCGAGCTTTATGAGATGGCTGCGAATCGGGCGCAAGAAACGTACAAGCCTCAAATCGCCACCGACTACTATCGTCGTGCGCTCTCATTAATTTCAGAGCAAACCCTATACACCGTTTCCCAATTGCGTTTACAAGAGCAGTTAGGCAGTTTGCTTCATATGCAGGCGCGTTTTGTCGAAGCATCCCAAACGTATATGACCATGCGCTTTGCAGCGATGGAAGATGGGGATTTGGTTTCTCAAGCACAAGCTTGGCTCGGCTTGGCGCGCATTCAAAGAGATCAGTCCGATTATGAGCAAGTGTTGGAAAGCGCCAATCAAGCTGAACAAGTAGCTTGGCTTGTCAATGCCGAAACAGCATTAGCCCATTCGCTGATGTTCAAAAGTGAAGCCTATCAAAAACTGGGTGACTTTGAGCTTGCCACCAATGCAGCCAATCGCGCATTGGAATTAACAGAGCGATTAGCCATCCCAGAAGAATTGATTCAAAGTTTAGCGAATTTAACCATGATCAATGCAGACTTGGGTCAAGCCGACAAAGTTAAAACATTGATCAAACGTATTCTCGATCAGGTTAATCGCTTAAAAGCCCAAATCAAAAATAATCAATCAAAAGAGCTTCAACTTTCGATCGCCTTTGGGCGCGCAACTTTAGGTAAGTTATACAATCGAATAGGTCATTATGAGCAAGCCGCCTATCAACTTTTAAATGCCCTCAAAGTGTATCGTGAACATGATGTGTTAATTGATGTAGCCAATACGTTAAACATTTTAGGTGAGACAGTTATTTTAAGAGGTAGTTTTGAACGGTCGCTGCCGTTTTTCAAAGAAGCGTTGGAAATTGCTAAAATGACGGGCAACATATTAGGAACGATTTCATATCGGAATAATTTGGGACACGCATATAATCATTTAAAGTA
>JANQSK010000933.1 GCA_028284105.1 Anaerolineae bacterium | reverse complement strand
CCATCGACAAACAAATACCTCCGATTTATCTGCCCCCAGCTTTGATGAAGACGATGTACTTGACTCCTTGTTCCCAGATGAACTTGAACCCCAACGGCCGTAAATATGACCACCCTTGATGCCCTACAATTTGCACTATCACCTCAAGGCCAAGAGATATTAGAAACGCTCGCTAAAGACCCCATCACGCCAAACAATCATTTACAAATCGCCACAAAGCTGCGTAAATCGGTTGATCCCCCTCTCGCCCAAGCGCTCATTGAAATAGCCCTATTGCGCCAACTAGGAACCGTTAAATTCTCAAAGTCGAGTGAAATGTATTTCACGCGTCCTGCCCTTGAACAGGCAACAGCTGAACCGGTTGCTGCTTATCGAGCACAACGATTTAAACATTTCGGTGCCCAACATATTGGTGACTTAGGGTGTAGCATCGGGGGAGATGCCATTGCGCTGGCCCAACAAGCTATGGTAACTGGTGTAGACTGGGATTTGGTTCGATTATCGATGGCTCAAGAAAATTTGCGCGTTTACGGCCGTTCTGCCAACTTCTCCCCACTCCAAGCGGACCTCCTCAGCTTAACACCGCAGCCTTTTGATGCCCTGTTTTTTGATCCGGCTCGGCGAGATGAACGAGGGCGACGCTTTTTTTCTGTTCATGAATACCAACCACCTCTCTCTGTTGTCGACCAATGGCGCAAAATGGTGCCAGAAACGGCCGTGAAGGTAAGCCCAGGCATTGACTATGCGGAACTGCCAGAAGACGCAGAAATAGAATTTGTGTCGTATAAAGGGGAAGTCAAGGAAGGGGTGCTTTGGTATGGGCAATTGCAGACGGGTGTCGCCAGGAGAGCTACTTGTCTCCCCGGCAATCACACCCTGACCACAGATGATCAAACAGAGACGATTCCAACGGCGCCTTTAAAAGCGTTTCTTTACGAACCGGATGGGGCCGTCATTCGCGCCCATTTGGTTGAGGGGTTGGCAACTCAGCTCAACGCCACAAAGATTGATGATGAGATCGCTTATTTAAGTTCAGATACGGCCGTTGACTCACCATTTGCCACTCGGTATCAAATCGAAGACGTGATGCCCTTTCACCTCAAGCGATTGCGGCACTATCTACAGGAACACAAAATAGGGCAAGTTACTTTAAAAAAGCGTGGCTCCCCACTGGATTTAGACAAATTAAAAAGGCAGCTGCGATTAAACAGTGCCTTTCAACAGAATCATAAATATATATTTTTAACCCAAATTCAGGGAAACCCCTCAATCATTATTGGTCAAAAAAATTAGGCCCCATTGCTTAGATGTTCGCGCAAAACCTCTCGAAGTCGACGAATATCGAGTGGCTTTGGCAAATAATCATCACAACCCGCTTCGAGACATCGTTCTCGATCTCCCACCAGCACCTGCGCTGTAGTAGCAATCAATGGAACTGGCTTAAGCTTATCGTTGGCTTTAAACTTTTTCGCCAAATCTAAGCCATTGATGCCAGGCAGGTTGATGTCTAACAAGATAATATCAGGCAACGTACTTTCTAAAATATCTATCGCCTTAGGGCCATCTTCAGCCTGGATCAATTGATGCCCTTCTGCTTCCACAATGCGTGAAACCAACAACATATTGGTTGAATTATCTTCAATGCAGAGGACTTTTTTCCTGTTTTCACTCATACTTTTGTCCTTGTTTCAATATCGAACAAGATAATATCGATAAATGACGCTTGCTTGCAACTCGATATTAATCATTTTATCTTAAATTTATTCAGATTTCACGGGCGGTTCATAAGGCAGTGTAAAAAAGAAGGTACTGCCTTGATCAATCACACTTTCAACCCAAATGGCACCGCCATGAAGTTCCACTAATTTTTTAGAAATAGGCATTCCTAAACCAGTACCACCAGCAACCCGTTCCATACTACCATCGACCTGACGGAATTGTTCAAAAACAATAGGGATACTCGCCTCGCTGATACCCATTCCGGTATCTTTAATAGAGATCAACACATGATCTGCTTTTGCTGCAATACGCAGTGTGACTGAACCCTTTTCAGTAAACTTAATCGCGTTACCCATGATATTCCACAAAACTTGACGGAGTCTTGTGCGATCAGCTGGAATTTCTGTGATTGATTCATCTAAATCTAATAGTAATTCTAATGATTTTTCCTGAGCCAATGGATGGGCCGTCTTCATGATGTCTTGCGCCATTTGAGCAATATCAATCTGCTCATATCGAAGGTCCATCTTGCCTGCTTCAATCTTAGACATATCCAAGATATCACCAATCAGTTCACGTAGATGAGAACCACTTTTACGAATTAGACTCACATCTTCTTCCATTCTTTCATTCAGTTCACCATCCAAGCCTTCAAGCAACACATCTGCAAACCCAATAATGGAATTCAGCGGCGTCCGTAATTCATGGCTCATACTGGCTAAGAATTCACTTTTTAGCGTATCAACCTCACGCAATTTCTGCGAAGTTTCTACTTGAAGTGAGTATTGTTTCGCATTTTCATGCGCAACAGCAATCTGTGAAGCTAAAATCGAAAAGATTCGAAGATCATTTTCACTAAAAGCACCGACTGTGTTGGATTGAAGGTCCAGAACCCCAATCACTTTATCACCAACAATCATTGGTACTGCAATTTCAGCCTTGGTTTCAGGCAACATCGGATTCGGCAAAAAGTCTACCGTGCGCCGAACATCATTTTCCATTACACCTTCACGATTACGTGCAGCTCTTGCAACCAATGAATCTTCTGTTATCAGAATCTGGTGGCCTTCCAAAACCATCAATTGTCCAGGGGTACCAGACCCCGCAACCAGCTCTAAATAATCACCTTTTTCCGTAATCAAATAAACATGTGCATGATATAGTTGGAAGCTATCTTGGGCTAAATCAACAACAGACTGTAAGAGGAAATCAGAATCCAATACAGTGGCAGCAGCTGTACTCACTTGAGCCACTGTTTCAAGTTCTGTAGCCAACCGAGCTTGGTCAACCAAAGACTTTTCAATCTCTTCAAAAAGGCGGGCAGCTTCTAATGCACCTGCCAATTCACTTGCGACAGCATCTAAAAACAGTTCCTCCTCATCACTTAATGGCACAGAATCTGATTCTTTAATTCCCATAAATCCGATCGTTTGCCCGCGGACAGAAACCGGTTGGGAAATCATACCGCCACTTGATGGATTATCAGATGCAAACTCATTGTGAATAGCATTATCTGTTGTAAAAGGGATCAAACTTGAAAGATCGTATTCAAATCCGTCAACTTTCCCATCTACATTGGTATCATATTCGCTCCACGCTTCACCACTTAATCTCTTTTGAAGCTGCGTTAATTCGCGAACCTGTGCTTCAAGATCCTGACGCAAATTAGTGCTTTCAATCGCAATGGCAATCTGACCACAAAGCCCTTCTAACATTATTTGGTCATCTGCAGTCAAAGCGCCAGCAATATCACTTTGGACATCAAGAACCCCAAGCACAGCTGATTTTGAAACAATCGGAACCGCAATTTCACCTTTGGTATTGGGGAGCAAAGGATTTGCCTTCCAATTTGGGTCACGCGCAATATGGGGGCGTAAAACGGACTGACCTGTATCAGCGGCTGTACCAATAAGACCAACCCCCATTGGCATCGCATGGTTCATTTCGAGCATTTTCTTACCGGCATCCCCGTACCCTGCAATCAATGCCACTGTGTCTAATGCTGGATCGTATTTAAGCAATTGCACATGATAATAACCAAACTGCTCTTTAACTTGATTTACAACCTCTTCATAAAGTTGATTGAGGTCAGTTGCATTTGCAACCTCCCGAGCAACTTGAGTGGTTAATGCCACTTGACGACTTCTTTTTTCAAGTGAAACTCGGGCATCATGTTGCAAGCTTACCCTGTCGGTTACATCAATAAAAGTTCCAAGAACCCCATAGACTTCATTATTTTCATCTTTAAGGGCAATTTTGTTCGTTTCTAACCATGCATTCTTACCATCAGCTTGCAATTGAGGTTCAATGATACCGATTTTCACAGAACCTTTTTGCATTACTTCTTCATCATCTCTACGGAATGCATCAGCTTCTTCTTTATTCCAAGGCAAATCATAATCAGATTTCCCAACGAGCTCACCAGGAGTTACACCGGCTAAGTCAGCAAACAGCTTATTACTGCCCAAATAATTTTTATCTCGATCCTTCCAGAAAATTGCCCCTGGAAGCGTATCCAAGATTGTCCGTAAAAACATTTCCCGATCTTTTAATTGTTTTGAAATTTCAACCTGCTTCGTAAGGTCAACTGACAATCCCAAAAGATGTGTTGCTTCACCAGATGAGTTGAAGATTGGACGTTTGGTCGTTCTCAACCATCGTGTTGAACCATCAGAGAAGACAACTTCGTCTTCATGCGCCGTTTCTGCTTGTCCTGAATTCAATATGGCAAGGTCAGATTGTTTGAATTGCTCTACTTTTTCAAAATCTGATGTTAAGATTTCATCTGTTTGCCCAATGATTTCATCAACCGTTTTATTGTATCGATTGGCAAAGGCTTGGTTCACAAGCTCAAAACGGCCGTTTTTATCCTTTACAAACACAAATTCTGGATTCAGGTCAATGACCTGCCGCAAAAAATACTGTTGATCATTCAGCTTAATTTGGGCTTGTTTTCTTGCGAAATATGTGCCTAACATGGACGAAAATGTATGCAAGATTTCAATATCAAACGTTTCCCAATCCCGTTCCATTTCAAGGTCAGAAAGAAACAATACTCCAAGCCAATCTATATCAACCTTCAAAGGCAAAAAGAGCATCGATTTTACATCTCTACTTTCAAAAATTTCGAGAGCTTTCCCCTCAAGTTGAGACACATTCAAAACAGCCTCATGCCCTTGAGCAAGTGCCACACCGATCTTCTCAAAGCCATCCTCATGAAAAATCTCTGATGAAAATTCAATATCATCATTTGTAACAGAAGCAGTCCCCATCGGAACAGAAATATCAACTTCATGGGTTACATGAAAAGATTGTGCACCTTGTTCGTTTACAGTTGCTCGAGCAATGCTAACTCGCCCCACATCAGCCGCGCGGACAATATGATGAAGGGCTTGCTCAATTGAGTCTTCAGTATCATTAAATAGTGCGCTAAACGCAGCTGCTACGCCAGTTTCAAAACGTAGCCGCTTGTTTAGTGCCTGTTCCGTTTGAATTTGCCGTGTAATATTTTTGAGTACAATCAAATAACTCGTAACATTTTGGCTTAAATCCGTTTCAATACAGGTCGTCAGGGAACAGTGCACCTTAAATTGATCTTTTGTGTATAACCGCACATCATAATTAACAACTGGAACACCGTCTTGAACAAAATTGACTATTTCAATGTACTGATTCACATCAACAAAAGCGGATTTTAAGTCAATCAAGCCTAATTCTTCGGATGAATACCCTAATATATTTTCAGCCGCGGCATTACATTCAAGCGTTTTTCCATCGGGCGATAAAATCAATATGCCATCATTAATTTGTTCAAAAAGAGTGCGATAAACGTTCGTTTGGCCAATCATAGTAAACTCTCTTCTTAATTCTGGTTACTACCAGATCCGTTCGACTCTAAGTACACGACAGAATGCCGACCGAGGGCATTCCCTACCTCTTTAGCTGCAGTTCGTAAAATTGATTCCACATTTGTAGAACTACGCACTTTCGCTGCAATCTCACGAATCTTCTGCTCACGAATCGCACGCGATTCCGCCAATTGTAAGAATCTCAAACCTTGGATAGCAATTGCAGATTGGTCAATCAATCTGTACAGCTCCCTAATTTCAAATGAATAAAATCTCGTTTTTTCTTTAAAGTAGAAAATGATATATCCAAGCTGCGCGTTTGCTAAGTTAAGTGGCAAACCGATGGCACTTTTGGCGTTAACTGACCCGAGAAGCGCCGGACCTGCAATATCTTTCATCATTTTACTATTTTGCAAATCTTCCAAAATGATAGGTTCTTCTTTATTGAGCTTATCCAACTGGACGAATTCTGAAAGCTTATGGCGAGTGGGCCTGAAAGCATCCTCAACAGTACCATCTTTTCTTTGTTGCTCAACAATCTCAAACCAACCCGGAAGCGTTGTTTCATCATAAGATTTATTAAAATAGATGATTTGCTGTAGGTCAGCCTGCAAACCTAATGGAGAGTGCTGGTTAAAAATCTTCAGAATATCTTTATATGATTTTGCTTCGTTTAGTTTTTCACTCACTTGATACAAGTTTTCGGTTTCAGTAAGCGCTCTTTTTGATGCAACATTTGCAGCTATAGGTTCAATGAGCTGTTGTAGCATTGAAAGCTCAGACTCATTAAATTGCCTCAATGTGCTCCAGCCAATCTCCATAACACCTTGCCAACGGCCAAAGTTAATGAGCGGGAGGACAATAAGCGATTTAATTCCCGCACCCGAATAAGACTGTCGCGCCTCATCATCCATTCTCGCGTATTCATCGATATTTTCGACTGTAATAATTTGATTTGGGTTTGATTGCCATTCGTTATGAATGGGGTGTGTTTCCGTCAACGGAATGACGTAACGAATTGGCTCCTGAAATGCACCATTTTCCCAGTGAGCAACCTGTTGAAAAGCTGACGGGTTTCTAAATTCATCATTTCTAAAATGATAGAGAGAAAGCGTCGTTGGGTTTTCAATGGCAGATTGGATTGATTTCAAAATATCATTTTCATTGATAGCCTGAGACAGCTCAAATTCGATTTCAGAGAGCGTTTCTAACTGCTCGGCTCTGGCCCTCGCTTCTTTAAAGAGCACAATTTGATTGGTTACAATAGAAGCTTGTTCTGACATAACATTGAGA
>JANQSK010000901.1 GCA_028284105.1 Anaerolineae bacterium | reverse complement strand
AAGGGAATGGAGCATTGCTGATCCGACGCCAGTTTTTGTAAGCTATGCGGAATCGCTGGAATTGGATACGGCCGTTTTCCAAGCGTGTGTTGAATCCCGCCAATACCAAGCAGCAGTTGAAGCTGATTTGCAAGAAGGAGCCAGCTTTGGCGTCACAGGCACGCCGACCTTTTTCTTTAATGGACTCATGCTGGCAGGTGCTCAACCGTTTGATGTTTTTGAGCAGGCCATTGGGCAGCTGTTGGAAGAACAGGGAAATTAGAAAGTGGGGATCGGGGATTAGGGAGCAGGGACTGGGATTCGGTTTATTATTTCATCAGGAATTTAGGGAATTATTGGAATTAAAGATATCTCTAAATTCCTGATTAATATTCTAACGAGCAAAAAACACTCATTTAACTTACCAACCTATCAATTACGAATTACTAATCACCAACTTCCAGACAAAGTTGATCTTTTGTCACTTGCGGATTGGCGTATCCGTATTCAATGGGCATTTCATCTTCGAGTGGTAGGGTGGAAACGGCCGTATTTACAACATCACATGCCTCTTCTAAAGAAACGCCACTTTGATACTGCTCCCAAAGCAAATCAGCAATTTGCACATAATTAGACTCTGCAGAATTTTCTATAAGCCAATTCCGCCATGTCTCAATTAGCTGGGTATCATCATTTTGATAACCAATCACCATCAGTTTAAAAATCGCAAAATTTACCACGCGGAGATATTCATCATCTTCAAAAGTAGAAGGAATGCCTTCGTAATTAATCAACGAGGGATCATTAAACAAACGCTGATATAAATTCCCTGCCCCATCAATGTCACCCAGCAAATAGCGATCATTCGCTTCACGTAAAATATGCATTTGGAAATCGGTCTCATCCCAGGCTAGATCGATTAATTCAAATGCAGTACCTGTCCAGCCCCAGGTCTCGGTGCGGATTCGTTGAATACCAGAACCCGCACTGCCTGCCCAACCGCCTCTAATTTGGAAAAACACGGCCGTTTCCGTCTGTAATAGTGCTGACTCATCCACATAGGTCATAAAAATATAGTTGGCGTTTGGTTGATGATAATAAGCCAAGGTGCTGCCCCACAAAGTTGGGTCATCCACATTTGTAACCACTGATTGATAGGCATTATTTTGATACGTGTACAAATGGATTTCCCACCAACATGTGTGAGCACCACATCCAAATTGCTCAATTAACAAATCATCTAAACCATTATTGGTAAAGTCTGAATTGTACAAAATCCGTGGTGCATTCAGATAAAAATCTCGGTCACCCATCGTGTAATAATTTTCGGCTTGATAAAAACGAAATTCGATTCCGTCTCCACCAAAAATCCAAAAATCACCCGATTGTTGTTGGAAAACACCTTGTTGCTGCGGTAAGTAAAAGGTGATGAGCCATTCTTGAACATCATCTCCATCAACGTCAACGGCCGTTATCTCTCCCATCTCTCGTTGCCAACCCGCTTCGATCATCAGTTGGGACACGGTTTCAATTGGCGTTTCTAACAACCACGCTTCTTGGAGCCAAATTTCTAATTGTTCAGTTGCCGTCACAGTAGCTCCATTTTTTTGTTCGGAGTCCCATTCCGGGTCTATTTCAAATGGGATAAGCTGGGATAAGCCAATAATGGTTGCTGTGGGCAAAGGTGTTTCAGTGGGTGGTACGGCCGTTTGTGTGGGAACGGCCGTATCGGTTGGCAATGGAGTTGCCGTCATCGTTGGGGCAAGAGTCGGAGTGGGAAGCACCTGCTGAGGCCCAATGGTAGGCGTTGGATTGTCTTGTGTAGAAAGCGCAATGGGCACACTAGTGGGTTGTTCTATGGAAACCCCATTACAACCAATTAAAATCAAGAGAGCAAAAGAGAGAAATACAATTCCGATACGGTTCATACCTCCATTTTTTACAGAATGGAAACTTTTTACTCAACGTATTGGATACGACATTCATTTAACAGACCTATTCCAAACACTTTATTACAGATGTATTTTAAAATGACACCGAAGGCTGAGCCTGTCAAAGTCTGGTTTACATAGCCTGCCTTCGGCAAGCTCAGGCTCCACTTACCTTGAAAGTTTTTGTAATAATGAATAAGCACTTACTCAAAACTAAACGTCTTGCGTTTTCGAATTCGTCGATACCCTAAATAAGCGAATGGTGTTAAATAAAAGAGAATAACATCTTAATTCTCATAACAGCTACTCAAGTCCTATTTATTTTTATGTTAAGTTCTCACTCTAATTTTGACTAAAACCCTTTCAATCCAAAAAGCCGACCTAACAACAGAAAAAACAGAACAAAAGCAACTATGCCCCCAATGAGCGTTCCATAAGTTTGACTAGTAACCTCTGTCTCTAAAACGGCCGTTTCGGGCATTGTTGGATCGTAATAAACAGTCACCTCTTGCCCAACTGGATATTGATTTACCACTCTTCGGGCATTTGAATGACCACTGTTCCGAGCGAAGCTAAACTTGACGCGGTCAGATTCATACATTTGGTCATTGACCACATAACGATAACGAATTTCTGGGAAGTAATCTCTATCCCCCGATCGCCTTCGCTCCCGGACATAAGACTCAGTGATGGTACCTTGTACGGTAGGCCAGGCTGTGCTCTCACGCGTTTTAAGCACATCTCGAAGACCACCAAACGTAAAAACGGCCCCAAACACGAACATGGAAAAAATTAAACCGAATATATTTAAAACACAACCACTACGTCTTTTCATTAACAATTACCGTCTACTTTTTAAAAATTTTTCCAATCTTTGGATAACCATTAATAAAAACGACCAAAAGTAGAATTGTTAGACCAATCATTAAAAATAGATAGCTATCATGAAACCCTTATCGGAAACTATAGGGTCGTTCTTCTTTTCGTCTTTGATGGCGTCGATAAATCCAAATTGACGCAGGAATCACAATTAAAGCTGTGAACACACTATTTCGTATCTGTCGATTTCTTGGATTATGAATATCTAACGCGGACATTTCGGGATTATCTACTTTCACATAAACAATAATCGATAATCCTACCGGGTGCTTACTGACAATTTCATCCACTTGATAACGATAACGATTGGGTTTTCTTTCAACACCATAATAATTGTCCGAGCGATATGATTCCCCATTTACCTCATATCGATATTCAATGACAGGATAGTAAAATGGGCCCTGCTCATCTACCCCTTCCCCAATATATGAATCCGTTACCCTCCCTCGGGTGAAAAACCATGCAGAATTAAAAAAGTTAGAAGTTAAGAATGAAAGAGCACTACTAAGCCCAATCATAATTAGACAAAATAAGAAAATATACATCCTAATTCGAGACATCATGCTAGCCTGAATCCTTTTTTAGGTGAATCGCTTATTAATCCAAGGTTTGAACCATGAATAACCATTAATAAAAACGACTAAAAGTAGAATTGTTAGACCAATCATTAAAAATAGATAGCTATCTGATGTCACACCGGGTTCAAGAACTGAGATTTCTGGCATCTGGGGATCATAGGAAACTGAAACCTCTAACCCAACTGGATATCTTTCAAGAATTTCAACGGCGTCACTACGCGTATAGCTGCCATTCTCCCCAAAGTTCACAACATCTCCTTCCCACCAGCGATCATTTGCTACAAAACGGTATTCAATGTCCGCAATATAGAGCGTGCCATCGTCTGTTGTTTCGGTTCGAATAGAAGATCCTGTGACCTCTCCATTCACAGATGGCCAACTGCTACTGACCCGGGCGTTCCGAAGGGTGATTACGCCATTTACCAAATAGCCAATGCCAATCGCAATGGTTACTCCCCAAAAGAAATTGTGAAAATTAAAAAGTTTTTTCATATTCCAATTATAAACAAAACATGAACAGGGACTGTTAGATGTTGACCTAATAATTCGGCACCGTATAATTCTTAGCAGAATATTATGGTCACGAATCTATGAAAATAGAAGGATAAAGCCTTATCACTTCTATTTAATGAGGAAACGGAATGCTCCACCTTATATCTATTCCGTTGAAGACATTCCGTTTACCAAATGAAAAATAACAAGAACACCCACCCTTTCCACAGTGAGGAGCGGCGCGCCAAGTGGCGGACGCTCACACAAAAACTAAGCCCCGATACGAACCCTGTTGCGATTCGGTTGATGGAGCAAATGCGTTTGGTTTGGCATTCGATCTATTTGATTGGAGAGAGCAGCTTATCAGAAGCAGGGCTTTCATACGCGCAATATCGGCTTTTAGTCACCCTGTTTTACGCCGATGAACTAGACGGCCGTTCCGAGCTCAATCCATCTGAAATTAGCGAGATGCAGGGCACCAGCCGGAACACCATCAGCGGGCTAATTCGCAATCTTGAAAAAGACGATCTCATCGAACGCCATCTTGATGAACAGGATCGCCGTAAATTTAATATTTGTTTGACGGAGAAAGGGCGTGCCCTCGTTATTGAGCACAATCGCAGGCACACCCAAATGATTGGCGGTATTTTTGACGCCTTCTCAAAAGAAGAGCAAGACACCTTTGACAGACTATTAGTTAAACTGGGCGAGCGTGCCCATACAGGTGTCAACGAATAAAGGAATTAATTCATGCAAGCAACTGCAAATGAAGAAAAACCACGCGGCAGACGAAGAAGGGAACGACCTCAACGAGACCCCGCAGCTGGGATAGCGTTGCGTCGAGCCATACGGTATTTAGGTCGCTATAAGCGCCTAACGCTCTATGCATACGGTGCGTTGATCATCGCAACAGCTGCCCAGCTCGCCGTACCTCAAGTCGTTCAATATTTGATTGATACGATTGTACGTGTCGAAGAAAACGCAGCAGCATTAAGCAATCCAGCCCAACTTATGATCGGCGCAGGAATCGCTATCGTTGTATTCGCGATAGCACGAGGCATCTTCACCTTCGCCCAAACGTACATGTCCCAAATGCTGTCTCAAAATATTGCGTTTGAGATTCGTAATGACATCTTTGAAAAGAT
>JANQSK010000895.1 GCA_028284105.1 Anaerolineae bacterium | reverse complement strand
AATTGTTTCTTCACCGCTTGCTTGGATCGTAATCGATTCACCTTGTTGTAAGGTTTGAGCAGTTTCATCGTTGCTGTTAATCTCACACGTTTGCTCAATGCAATCTATATTTATCAAAGTGTTACTCGTACTGTCTTCTGTATTCACTTCGATGAGGCCACGGTTTAGCTCTGCGTCAACAGAATGTGGCGTGATGATGGTAACGGCCGTTTCATCATTAATCACAGCAACTAATCCCTGGTCCACTTTGATCTGTGTCTCTTGATTGGGAGTTTCTGATGTGAAGATTTCTAATATTTCAACTGTGCTGTTTTGGTCTAGAAAGAGGCGGGTTCGGTCGGCCAACCGCAACTCCATATTGCCAGCATTCGACTGAAATAGGAGACGTTCCCCCGTAAGTGGAACAGAGAGCTGACCATTTTCAGGAATACGTTCGAGTGGACCGTCCCCTATTTGATAGATTGCTGATTCGCTGTATTCAAGAACGCTAATTGTGCCTTCGGCAACCACGATGGGTGTCGGTTCATGGGTTGGCGTGGATGTTCTTGTGAGAGTCGGCGTAAAGGTAGCTGTGGCTGTTTCTGTTGGTTGCCCAATGAATGGATTGTTATTCGATGGGATCAATGAAAAAATGACGGCAATGATAATTGGGATGAATAGAAAAGGTAGCAACCGTTTGTAGTTTTGAAAAAATGAACTTTGAGGAATTGGTACACTTTCTAAAGCGCTTACCATTTCACCAACTGATCGATATCGATTCTGTGGATCTTTTTCTAGTGCTTTAGAAACAATTTCTTCAAGTTGAATAGGAATATCAGAACGATATTTGTTAAGTTGGAATGGTGGTTTGCTAACATGAGCAATCATCCACTCCAACGTTGAATTGCATTCATAAGGCATTTGCCCCGTCAGCATTTCATAAAGAATTATGCCTAATGCGTAGATATCTGTTTGGGCAGTGATTTTTTTGCTTTCACATTGCTCTGGAGACATGTAAGGGAATGTTCCAAGAACATTTTTAGATCCCGAAAGCTGATTTTCGACATTTTCTACCTTGGCAATGCCGAAATCTGAAATGTATGCTTTCTCTTCTTTATCGAAAAGGATATTGCTTGGTTTTAAGTCTCGATGATAAATGCCACGACTGTGGGCTTTGTCTAAAGCTGGTCCGATGCGCTGAAAGAGGGTGATGACATCCGTTAAAAGCATGCCATTCTTCGGAATTCTGCTCTTTAAGGTTCCCCCCTCAACTAATTTCATGACAAAATAATGGATGTTTCCTTCATTTCCTGTGTCATAAACAGGAATAATTGCATCATCTTCCAAGCTGGCGATGGTTTCTAATTCTAGTTTGAAGCGATCCAATTTTGAGGTGTTGAAGGATTGATGTATGGGGAGTTGTTTTAAAGCAACAAAACGCTTAAATCTTGGGTCGAATGCTTTATAAACATCACCCATTCCCCCACTATCTAGATGGGAATGGATCTCATACCGATCAATTGTTTGTTTTCGAGATGAAGTTTCCATACGACCTGATTGAATTGAGCTTTTGTGCAAAAATTTGATCAAATTCTTTTTGATTTTTACACGACTGCAATTTATTTTAAACAGGATTGATTAATACTCAAAACAAAACTTTAGTTGCAAGACAGCAACCGTTAAAAATTGCTACATTTAATACAGTGATTGATAGAATAAATGATATTCCAAGATGAAATTGATAAAGGATATGAAATGAAAGCGTTTGTGTATGAAGCGTATGGCCCTGCTAGCGTCTTGAAATTAATGAAAGTTCAAAAACCTAATCCCAAAAGTGATGAAGTGCTTATAAAAATTGAAGCCAATTCAATTAACCCTGCTGATTGGCGACGAATGGTAGGGGAACCCAGGTTTCTTCGTTTAAGCACAGGCCTCTTCTCCCCAAAAGACCAAATATTAGGTGCCGATGTAGCGGGTGTGGTTGAAGCAGTGGGGGAACATGTAACCCGTTTAAAGATAGGAGATGCAGTTTTTGGTGAAATATCTCTTGGTGGATTTGCTGAATATGTTTGTGTGCGGGAAGACCTACTTGAACTAAAACCAAACAACTTGTCTTTTGCGGAAGCAACGGCCGTTCCTCTCGCGGGAAACACAGCGTTGCAAGCATTGCGTGATAAAGGGAATGTCCAACCTGGGCAAACCGTTTTAATCAATGGCGCATCAGGAGGTGTTGGGACCTTTGTCGTGCAAATTGCAAAAGCATTTGGTGCTCATGTAACCGCCGTATGCAGTACACGCAATGTTGAGTTAGTGAAACGCATTGGGGCAGATGAAGTCATTGATTATACAAAAGAGGATTTTGCAAAAAACGGCCGTTCCTACGATCTTATTCTTGATATTGTCGGAAATCGAACGTTGGCTGACTATAAAACAGCGTTAAATCCAACTGGAACCTGTGTCATGATTGGCTTCACAACCTTACCCCATATGTTTAAAGTGATGGTGCAAGGAAGCTGGCATTCACGACGAACCCAACAAAAAATCCTCATTTTGAATGCGGAGATAAACCGAGAGGATTTGAAAGTTTTAAGGGAACTCATTGAGTCTGGGAAAGTCAAACCAGTCATTGATAAAACCTATCCATTTATGAAATTGCCAGACGCTGTTGATTATGTATTTGATGGTCATGCTAGAGGTAAGGTCGTTGTGGCAATTGGAAGTTAGCTTACTTGCAAGATTAACCCTTTTCACTTAGCCTGAGTTTGGCCTTTTGACTTTTTAAAAGGCGAGGAGAACAAGGATAAGTGTATGAAGCGTTTATTGAAGATTGGGCTTATTAGTTGGCTCATTTTAATGCAGGTGGGGAGCCATGGTTTTTTATTCCAGAGAAGCCATGCCTTAATGACTTGTAATCAACCTTTTCAGTCGGTTAGTGCCCCGTTAATTGATTTGAAGAATGATGAATATTTGCGACTGGGATCGATTTCGACAGGTGTTACGGGTGGTTTGTATCCAAATAGGAGTAATGAACGGCCGTTATCTCATGAGGAGGCTGGGTTACGCCAAGCGGCAAAGATACAGCCTCTCGATGCTAATGGTAATTTGGATTTAGTAAACGGCCGTGTTGTGATGCTCACCATCGGCATGTCTAATACCGATCAAGAATCTCGCAATTTTGTTCAACGCGTCTCAGCTGATAAATCAAGCAATAATGGTGTTGTGGTACAGCACTTTTTTGCAGTTAACGGGGCCGAACCAGGTCAATCGGCCGATAAATGGGTCGATGTGAACGACACCAACTGGTCAAATGCCAAAGCCCGACTTGGGCAATTCCAAATGGGGGGGCATCCTGATTTGACTGCCGAACAGGTACAGGTTGTGTGGATTAAACAAGCCCATCCTATGATTAATCGGACCACCGCATTTCCAGATCATGTGGAAGATTTACAGGCTGACTTAGAGCAAATAGCCCAAAATGTGCTGGTTCATTTTCCTAATGTCAAAATCGCCTATTTTAGTAGCAGAACCCGTTCATACGGATACTGGAATGGGGACGTTGATGATTGGGGCTTTTTGAGCCCAGAGCCAGCCGCTTTTGAAACAGGTTTTGCCGTGAAGTGGATGATTGAAAAACAAATTAATGGTGATAGCTCGCTCAATTTTGAACCAACTCTAGGAACTGTTAACGCACCGCTTTTGCTGTGGGGGCCTTACATTTGGGCAGACAGTAGTCCTCGATCGGATGGATTTATATGGACACAAGCTGATTTGGAAAATGACTGTACACATCCCTCTGCAAGCGGTGAAGAAAAGATTGGGGCTGAACTGTTTTCGTTTTTTAGCAGTGATTCAACGGCCGTATCTTGGTTTACTGGTGCACCCATTGATCCGCCAGACCCTCCGAATCCACCTATCGATCCACCTGGGCCACCTGAAGCAGAAGACCCTTTGATATTCTTGCCACTGATCAAAAACCAATAAAAAAAAACCGACTGCTTGATTTATATTCAAGCAGTCGGCATCATCACATCGGCGTTTTGTGATGCGAAGAGACAAAGGATTAGAACCCTAACTTATCCATTGCCTCGCTTAACCCAGGTTCACGACCAATCAACGTCACTTCATCGCCGGATTTTAATCGTGTATACCCATTGGGGAGGAGGACATCACCATTTCTCGTTACATCAAGAAAGAGAATATCACTTGGTAATCGTAAATCTCGAACTAACTGTCCATCAACATCTGGATTGTTTACGGTGACTTGCACTAATTCCCGCCCTGAATCTTGATGGAGTAAGACCGCAGCGGATTGTGGTGCTCGTACCGTTTGCTCAAGTAAATTCACCATAGCTGAAGTGGGGTCAATAATTAGAGCGCCAAATTCACTTAATTGTTCACTCTTGCCCAAATCATTGGGACGAACGACTTGACGAGGCACACCTCGCTTGTAAGCAAGTTCAAGGGCTTGTCGATTGCAAGCATCATCAGCCAGCATCGCCACAATCGCATCTGTTTTGTTGTTAAGCAGCCCTTCGAGCGCGGCTTCAGTGATAGCCGGGATATGGTGCATAGCGATATTTTCTTCTTGGAAACGAGCCACCTGATCTCGGTCAGTATCTGCCATCAACACTTGCCACCCAGAGCGTTGGAGTGT
>JANQSK010000891.1 GCA_028284105.1 Anaerolineae bacterium | reverse complement strand
GCTTCGCATCAATATGCCTGTCACGACAACGGGAACGACCTCTAATTCTACCTTTATTATGGCTACTGCCTCAAATGGATCAAGCACACAAACGGCCGTTTCTCTTGACTTCGAATACACACTTGAAACGGTTGACGGGGTTGGTTCTTACTATGCCTTGACGCATCCTGATGCTGACATCTACGTTTCAGCAGGTCGCCCAACCCAGCCTCGTTTAGACGTTGATATTGAGCAATCTGGTCAGCTTGCCCACGGCGTCTTACTGGTTGGTGGCATCTTTACAGATGTCGAAGAGTTTAACCCTGCTGTTTCTCAGCTCATCACGGATGAGCAATACATTGAGCAAGAACCCGTATTTGATATTGATTTTTGGTATCCATCATTGCCTGGCTCCATCAATCGATTCCTCACCATTGATGGAGATACCAATGAAAAACTCATTGTGACCCCAGGTCAATTCTTAGCGGATGAAGCATCCGGCGGTTTAACCGGGACGCAAAGATTGTATAGTCACCTCGATTTCATCGTCTACCACGCTGATTTTGAAAGCGATGATTACATTGCCCCGAGTATTTGGGACATTTACACCTACCGATATGGCTCGTCTATCAATTTTGAAGTTATTGTGACTGAAGATGAAGGGGATATCGGCAGAGTCGTGGTGCTATATCGAGAATTAGATAGCTACGAATGGCAGCTTTTTGACCTAACCTATGATCCAGTCTCTGAGTTTGCTACAGGCGCTATCAACGTCTCTGGGGAAATCGAATTTCTTGTTCAAGCCGTCGATTCAAGTGGTAATGTGGCTTATGGTCTTGATTATGGCACCGCCTTTGCCCAAGCAGAAGCGACCGAGTTCTTGAACTTTTTGCCAATGATTGTTGGGTCTGACTAAATCAGAATGATTCGCGAATGGGCGGAAAGCGACGGGCAGAATATGCTTTGTCGCTTCTGCCCGTTCACTTTCTCGCAGTGCCGTGGGGTTGAGTGGGAATACAACTTTTTCTCCACCAAATTTAAGGTGGAGGATCAAGGCCCAGAGCTTTCGAAAAAGAAATAGACCTGTGAAATCCTGTTCAAAATATTAAATAATTACATTAACTAGAATAATTGATCCGTCTCTTCCTTGCTTAAACATCTACCTAAATTAGTTTAAATTTACCTTAAACCCCTCTCTAAAAAGACAAATAAACAGAGTCTGTCATTTTTGTTTGCATTTTGTTTTCAAATTTCAAGCACAATTAAATGCGTCAATTCGTTATGAGATTTAACAAAATAACCTGTCCATTTGGGCAGAATGGCATGGTCTGTTGAACAGTTACAAGAAATAGATTTGGTGGTAAAGTTCCCGAATGAACGAATCCACCGAACCCATTGGCTATCTACAACTTATTCAGGGCAATCGAAATTTCCGTTGGTTATGGAGCGGGCAAATCGTCAGCTTACTCGGCGATTGGTTTAATTTGATCGCCTCTGCCGCACTGATCACAAAATTAACGGATTCTGGCTTTGCCATTGGGGGATTATTTGTGGTGCGTATGCTTGCTCCATTTTTAGTGACCCCTTTTGCAGGCGTTATTGCTGACCGATACAACCGTAAGCGCATCCTGATTATTGCGGACTTGGTGCGTGGATTTTCTGTTTTGGGGTTTTTGCTGGTTCGAGAGCCAGGGGATGTGTGGTTACTGTATGCATTAACGGCCGTTCAGCTTGGTTTAGGGGGCTTCTTCTTTCCAACTCGCAACGCTATCTTGCCAGACATCGTTAAACCTGAAGAAATTGGAGCCGCCAATGCACTTTCCTCAGCAACTTGGTCCACTATGTTGGCCATTGGGGCAGCTTTAGGTGGACTTGTTGCGGGACTATGGGGGAACGAACCGGCCTTTATTTTAGATGCGCTCACCTTTTTCATTTCAGCCATCCTCATCAACCAAGTGGCTTATGAGCAGTCCGACGATGAAGGGGAATCAGACAAATCATTAGCTGCAGCGTATCAACAATATGTCGATGGCATCAACTATCTCAGAAAGCGTATTGACCAACTTCTAATTGCCTGTCTCAAAGGGGTCAATGCCATCCTCATCTCAACCGGCTTTCAAATCATTCAGGTCTCTATCTCAGAACAGGTTTTTGTTATTGGTGAAGGGGGCGGCATCGGCTTAGGGTTACTCTTTGGCGTCGCTGGCGTTGGCACAGGGATTGGGCCCATTTTGGCACGCTATATCGCTAAAGATGATGATTTATGGATGCGCTGGACAATCCCAATAGCGTGGATGATTTCTGCGGCGGGCATTTGGCTGGTCTCAACCTTATTTAGTTTCCCAGTTGTATTAGTCGGCACCTTTTTACGTGGTTTTGGGGGCGGTATCGTTTGGGTA
>JANQSK010000858.1 GCA_028284105.1 Anaerolineae bacterium | reverse complement strand
AACGGCCGTTGCTTTCCAAACGGTTGAAGCTTCGCCAACCCCAATGCCCACACCGACGCGCAGTAGCAACAGTTCATCCGGTTCAGAGCCTACACCATTGCCTACACCGACATTAAGCATTGAAGAGCAAAACGCCATCTTACTGGCCCAATTGGCCTCGCAAGCGATTGGGCAATCGTTATTCCGCGACAGCGATGGCATGACGATGCAATTCATTACGGGTGGTCAATTTATCATGGGTATCGATGATGACCGTTCAGATGCCTCTCCGCAACGACGCGTTGAAGTCCAGCCCTTCTTGTTAGATCAATATGAGGTGTCAGTATTCCAATATGCCGCCTTTATGAACAACAGTGATGTAGATATCTTAGATTGTTTTGGCGAACGATGTGCCTTTACGCTTTCTGATACGCTCTTTTCTGCATTGCGTGTTGACCTCGATAAGCAATATCGAGCAGTTGGTGGATATGCCAATGCACCGATGAATCAAGTGAGCTGGTATGGGGCAAAGGCTTATTGTGAATGGGTTGGGGCTCGTTTGCCTACGGAAGCAGAGTGGGAGTATGCAGCACGTTCGTTTGATGAACGGCCGTATCCTTGGGGCGAAGGCCAACCAGACGGCACGCTGGCTGTATATGGTATTGATCGCTTCTTCCCAGATAGCATTTTTGACCCGTTCTTAGCTGTTGATGCCTTACCCTCAGGCAGTAGTCCATTTAATGTTTTCGGGATGGCTGGTGGCGTTCAAGAGTGGGTTGAAGATTGGTATGATGCCGATTATTACCAGACTGCTGGTCGACTCTCTGATCCGAACATGGATGCGACGAGCGGTGAAAAAGTGCTTCGTGGTGGAGCATGGTTTAGCAGCTCGTCACAAATTTGGACCACGGCTCGTGATCATTTGCCACCAGGTATTGGGTTTGCCACGCGAGATGCAGAAACTTATTGGGGTGCCGGGTTTAGATGCGCAGGAGATGTGAATTAGAATCTTCTCTTGATGAGTGTTTCCAATGAATAGGCTACGGATGGTGTGCTAAACGGAAACGGCCGTTTGCGATGCGATGTGCCAGCGGTTAGAATGCTCGCCTAATGATCGAACCAAAGCGCACGCCGCCAACCGAAGCCGAACAACCCACGGAACCCAAAAATTTAAGCGAAGATCGGGGGATTATTCGTGCCGCCACCATTATTGCCATTGGGAATATCATCAGCCGTATGCTGGGTTTGGCTCGTGAAGTCGTCAAAGCAAATCTATTTGGCACCTCCGATTTACTCGGTGCATTTACCGTTGCCCTTTTAATTCCACGCACCTTGTTTAATCTTATTACCGGTGGGGAGATGGTAAGCTCCTCATTGGTGCCTGTATTTAGCGATTATGCAGCCAAAGAAAAAAGGCATGAGCTTTGGGGAATCGTAAGCGCCTTTTTGAGCTTTGCCGTGGTGATTTTGCTGGCGATTATTTTCTTTGTTGAACTATTCACTCCGACAGTGGCTCGTTTAACAGGCGCAAGAAATTTTACAGATCCAACCCTCTTTGATACAACAGTGAATTTGATGCGGCTGGCAACACCCACGGTGTTGTTCATGAGCATTGCCAGTATCTTAACAGGCGTGCTCTATGCGTTGAAACGATTCACCTTACCCGCGTTTACTGCTGCAATTTTTAATACAACGATTGTGGTCATTGCGCTCCTTCAACCAGATCGCATTGAAAGCCTAGCTTGGGGGTGGCTTATTGGCTCCTTGATGCAGGTGCTTTTGTTAGTGCCTGGTTTGAGAGACGGCCGTATTGTGCCGCGATTTAATTGGAATCACCCTGCTGTTCGTCGCATCATCATTTTGTACACGCCAATTGCTGTAGGGCTTGTTGTGAACCAGATTGCGATTTGGATTAGCTACCGGCTGGCTATTTTGACGGGAGACAACAGCGTCACCTTTATGAACTATGCAACGACCCTTGTCCAATTCCCCCAAGGGCTCGTTGTGACGGCACTGTCGATGGCCACTTTGCCGACACTTTCTCGTTTAGCCACAGCTTATATGGATGCAAAAAATCCCATCGAAGCTAAAGAGCAACTTGATGCCTATAAGCAGACGCTAGCTGGCGGTTTGCGACTCATTTTAACGCTGATTTTACCCGCGACAGCTGGCCTGTTTGCTTTAGCTGTGCCTATTGTGGCGTTGCTTTTGGAGCGCGGTCAATTTTTGCCAGCAGATACGCAGATTACGGCGCAGGTGCTCCGTGTTTATTTGATTGGATTGCCTTTTGCAGCCGTAGATCAAATGCTGATCTTTGCCTCATATGCACGAAAAGATACTTGGCGTCCGGCGCTTGTAGGGGTGGTGAGCATTGTCTTCTATACGATTGTGGCGTGGTTGCTTTTGGAACCTTTGGGACTGTTGAGTTTGATGGTGGCTGATGCGGCAAAACATATGTTGCATACGGTGTTGATGATATGGATTTTGACGCGCCACTTGGGAGATTGGCAAGGGTTTGCTTTTGTTGAAACGGCCGTTAAATCCCTCACCGCCGCTGTTTTGACAGGCGTTACAGCCTACGGTGTAGCCAATATCATTCAAAATTTTGTGGTAGCGGACGCGTTTTTAGGACGACTTGTGGTTGTTGGGGTGTCCGGCGTGGTGGGGTTGGTCGTTTTTATTCTTCTTGCAAACTGGCTCAAAATGCGTGAAGCAATGAGTTTGTTTGACATTATCAAAGCCCGCTTTAGATAGTTTGTAGAAAATAGAGAATTCTCTTGTGTTTTGAGTGCTGGATAAACCCTCTTTTATCCGGTAGAATGACCAAGCTTCAACGTCATTCAAGTTTGAGAGGTAACGGCCGTGTCTGAACAATATCAATTTGTCGTCCGAAAAGGTCCCAAAGTAGGTCAAATATTTCGACTTATCCACGATTCTATTTCCATAGGGCGTGATCCCTTATCCGATATTGTGATTAATGACCCTGAAATATCCCGTCAACACGCCAAACTAGTCAAAAAAGGGAGCGGATACCTGCTTGAAGATTTTGGGAGCACCAATGGTACCTATGTCGATGGTTTGCAGATGGAAGCCCATACCTCTTTGGAGCTCTTACCCGGCCAGCTTGTTTCGATGGGGAGTGGTGTGGTCTTGCTCTATGGCGTTCTTGGTGCCGACACAAATGATTTAGATGATGGGGATACCTCTGAGTTTATGCACACCCCTGCCATGAAGATGCCGGAGGATGAAAAGGTAGATATTCCCCCATTGCCAGACATCCGCAATGAAGCGGCCGTTTCTTCGCCACCGCCAAAATCAATGCCCCTAATGCCTTCGGCTGAACCGCCAAAGAGTAATAGATGGCGTACGATAGCCATCCTTTTGTTCCTCTTGTTGTTCTTTGTGCTTGCTTGCGGTATTTCAGCCTTCTTTTGGTGGGGAGACCCGTTGATGCAAGCATTAGGTGTTTATTAAGCTATTTTCGAATTGGATAGGCGCCTCTCGCTCTTCCCAAATGGACAAAAAACCAAGATGGGTCTTCTGGATTGCGAAGACCACCTAGCGCCCACTGTAACCAAAGCGTTCCTGAGCGAAACCGAGCCCGTTCTATCAAGCCTTCAATTGATGGATAATAGCTTGCCACTTGCTGTACAAATTCCTCACCATATTGATCGAGTAAACAAGCAAAATCACAGGCTGGGTCCCCAAAACCGGCCGTGCCAAAATCAATGATTCCATTGAGACGCTGGGTTTCTGAATTAAACAACATGTGATAAGGTGCTAAATCCCCATTCATGATGGTTTGCTCATAGGTCATCCAAACCGGGTTTGCCTTGAGGGGGGCAAAATGATGATGCACCCACTCTTTTTGAAAGCCCATTAAATGGGGAAACAATTCTTTTTGAACGTCTTCATAAAGCTCAAGCCACTTATCTACTGAACGATTTGTTAAAGATTGACCAATGCCAGCCTTTTTTGCACTGTCGACAGGCATTGTGTGTAGCTGTGTCAGGAACACGCCAATCTGCTTGGCGATGGCATCTTGTGTTTCAAAGGGAAGATTGAATAGTTCAAATCGCTGTAGTGGCTGGCCTGGAATCATTGGATATCCTGCAAACGGGTGCCCAATAAGCTCACCATCATAAACCGTAAACTGAGGAAGGGGCATTTCGACATAGTGACGCAAGTGAGTAATAAAATTAGCTTCGGCCCATAAGTCTTCAACTGCCCAGTGATCGTTTTGAGGAAAACGAAAGATGTGGTCATTATTGATGATAACAACGTCGTTGACCATGCCTTCCCGATTTTCATCCCAGCTTTCAATCGACAGTTCTGGCAGTGATTGTTCGATTTGCTGGCGATACAACGGCCGTTTCTGTTCAAGTTCCATGTAAAAATGCTCCAAAGCCATTGGGGTACCGGGAGTTCCACTCTGTGCGTAAAACCCCGTACCCCATGCCGTCGAAATAGTCTCCATTGACGATGCGTGCCATGCGGAAGCGGGCCTCTTCTTGATAGCCGCACTTTTCAGCGAGCTTCATCATGCCGATATTGCCTGACCAAGTGCGTAAATCGAGCCGTACAAGCTCTGGCATCGTGTCAAACAGATGTTGACTCCACAACCCTAACGCTTCGCACCCAATTCCTTGACCCCAATTGGATTCATCAAAAACAACAATTCCGACTGAAAGCCAGTTTGTTTCTTGACTCTCCCAATACCACGTGACCGTCCCCACCATTTCATCTGCTGATGCATTAGCAATGACATATCGTTGGGGGATTGGTTCATTATTCTCGATCTTATGTTTAATTTTGACGGCTAGCCGTTCAACTTGTTCAGGCGTTGATTTCGGATAGTAGGGTCCATCTAGCTGTTGCCATTTGTGATTGGGCTGTTGCCAATAGACATAGGGGTCGATGTCTTTGATTTGCCACGGCCGTATATTAATTTTAATTCCATTCATTGCTTAATTTATGCTCCGCTGGTGCAGTTGTTGATATTGCCGTATGCGCTCCTGAATATGCCCGCGATGCTCAATTTCATGCTCAAGTAGATGAAAGATGACCCATTCAGGGGTGACATCATACGGTTCAAAGGAGCGCAGCCGTCTAAAATCTTTGAGGCTCATAGCGCCATACGCATCAAGCAAAGCTTGTCGAACAGTGTTTAAGCGGTTCAGTAGAGAGGCTGCTGTTTCCCCTGTAATCACGGTTAAACGGCCGTTTTTCTCTCTGTCGGGACAAGGGAACAGAGCTTCTAGATTTGGGGGAAACGGCCGTTCTAATACTTCGACATAGAGCCAATCCATTTCAATGATAGCAATGTGATAAAGAAGCGTGCTGATGCTGTTAGCTGCTTCATCAGGCTGCCATTCAAGGAGGTGTGGTTCAATAGCTTCTACGGTTTCGATAAGCCTTTTTCGTGTTTCATTGAGCTGCCATAATGCGCGGCCAATCTCATCCGATCGAGCATCGAGAATGTTGACTAGATGTTGTTCTTTCGCTTCCATCAAGCTGTCATTCCTCCTGAGTGTTTCCGACACAAATAGAGCATCATAGGGCTGGTTGCCGTTAGCGGTTCAAATTTGTAGTTGCCATACCGTGCTTCAATGTCAAAGCCATTTTTATTAAGGAGCAACTCTAGCTCTTGTGGGAAGGTGTTACGCAGGCTAAGCGGGGCTACTTTAGTAACTGTCTGCCCATCTTCTTCCCAGCGTCGATAGGCGGTTTCTACTCTGATTTGGGTGATGGGATCATACGTTTGGATGCCAGAAACGGTGATTAAACGGCCGTTTTTATCCTCATTTTTAAACCACTCCGTTTCTTCAGGTTCATCTTTTTGCTGTGCGTCATGAGGAAAGAGGGTTTCGATGAGTAAACGTCCGTTTTCCGCTAATTGACGATGTGCACACTGCAAAAATGCCTCTTGATCGGCCGTAGTCAGCAAATGCATAAAAGTTACGCCACTGGTGAAAATCAGACTATAGAGGTGATTCAGGCTGAATTGGCGAGCATCCGATAGAATCCATTGAATCGGGAGCTGCTGACTGCGTTCTCGAGCAACATCAAGCATCGGTTTCATGACGTCCAATCCCGTCATTGAAATGCCTGCTTCCGCCATGGGGATCGTGTATCGACCGGTTCCACATCCAATTTCGAGAACGTCACCTGAATATTGTTTCGCAAGCTCAAGAAAGAATGACCCTGCCGGTTCGAACCCTTGATTCTCAAGATCGTATAGTGCAGGAATATCATATTCAGATAAATCGGGAAGTGGTTTAAGAGAGGTTTTGATGTTGTTCTTCGTTTGCTGATGTGAAGATGGATTGAACTCATCTTTTAGCAGCCCATACAAAGCACCACTGTGAAAGGTGCCGTCATCTTCCCATGAGTAGTCGCGTTGTACACCTTCTAACTGGAAATTAAGTTTCTCTAGAAGGCCAACTGACTCATAATTATCGGCAATGGTTCTGGCGAAGATGCGATGGAGATTAAGTTGCTCGAAGCCAAATTTGAGAACGGCCGTTGCTGCTTCTGACCCATACCCTTGTCGCCAATAAGATTGGGAGAGCGCATACCCTATTTCGGCTCGTCGATGATGTTTGTTCCAACTGCCCAATCCGATTGTGCCAAAGACCTTGTCTTCCCCTTTGAGTGTCACAGCCCATATCAGGAAATCTTGGGCATAGTGGTCGACTAATAGCTCTGAGATGTAGGGATAAACTTCCTCAAGCTTTTTTAAAGGCACGCTGTTGTAGCGCTGCACATAAGGATCGCTTTGAAATTCAAAGACATCAGGCCCATCTTCGAGCTTTAATTCACGCAAAATGAGCCGCTCAGTTTCCAAGGTGGGGAACTTTGAAAAATCAAACATTAGCGCCGCACCTTTTTTCTCTTCATGTTGGTTTCAAAAAACTCTTCATCGAGTCGATCATATAGGTTGAC
>JANQSK010000857.1 GCA_028284105.1 Anaerolineae bacterium | reverse complement strand
GCCATCGCAGCTTATCCACTGGGTTGGTTTATGGACCGTGTGGGACGCCGCCTTGGTCTTTCCGCTGGTTTTGGATTCACAATTTTAGGAGCCGGAATTGGCATCGCTTCAATTTTAGGCGGTTCGTTCTTCTTCTTTTGTGTTGGTGTGCTGGTCGTTGGTTTTGGACGAGCAGCAGCAGAGCAAGGCCGCTACGTAGCCGCTGAAATTTACTCATTAGATCGACGTGCAAAAGTGATTGGTTTTATTGTTTTTGCTGGAACCATTGGCTCTGTGTTAGGTCCTGGCCTGGTTGATTTCTCTTCTAATATGATGACGCGGTTTGAGTTACCGCAAAACGCGGGGCCATTTTTTGTCACACTTATTTTTGGATTCTTAGCGCTTTTAGTCACCTTTTTTGCCCTTTACCCCGATCCATTAGAGTTAAGCAAATTGGTGGATGGCGGTGAAGATTCAAGTAGTAACCAACAAGAATCATCACGTACATTACGCGATATCTTTTCTCGCCCAATGGTTCAGCTTGCGCTTGCCGCCATGATCATTGGTCAATTGGTGATGGTTCTATTGATGACAATCACACCACTGCATATGAGCAATCACGCGCATAGCATTCGGGATATCTCTTTTGTGCTTATGGCGCATACGTTGGGGATGTTCGGACTTTCAGCAGTTACAGGCGGATTGGTTGACCGATTCGGCCGTATACCCATGATTGCATTTGGCTCAATGATTTTGATTATTGCCAGTGTTTTAGCACCTACATCAACATCATTTTCGAACTTAGCCATCTCTCTCTTTTTACTTGGGCTTGGCTGGAACTTCACCTTTGTTGGTGGCTCCTCACTGCTCTCGGATGCACTTAAACATGGGGAACGCGGTCGTATTCAAGGGGCTAGCGAAATGATGATCGCACTAGCCGCAGGAACGGGCAGTTTCAGTACGGGACCCGTTTACACATTTCGTGAAGGAGGGATGGCATCTGTTGCGTCTGTTGGCCTCGCCTTTTCTCTGTTCCTGGTTGCTTGGCTTATTTACTATCGCATTAGCCATCAACCCCGTTTGGCTGAAGCAGATTAGAGTCGTTATCTGCCAATATACCTCGCCCGGGGTCGAATCATCCTTTTTTGTTCATATTGCTCGATAATGTGCCCAATCCAGCCTGCGGTTCGGCTGATTGCAAATAAAGCCAAAGGTGTGTCTTTGGGGAAATCAGCAGCAAGGGCCAATGCTACAAGTCCAAAATCAATCGTGGGATGCAATCCCATTGCGTCATAAACGGCCGTTACCAATCCATCAACCAGCTGCACCAATTCTGAATCGGGAAACACCTTTTGAATTTCAGCCAAAAATAGAATCGCTCTAGGATCACCATCTGGATATAGCTTGTGAAAGAACCCAGGCATCTCATCTCCTCGACGCAGTCGATCTGCAACCGCTCGCTGTGGAGATTGGCTAAATTGGGCTTCTCGGATTAGTGTCTCAACTCGTTCCGTATGTCCCCCATGCAAGCTGCCCATTAGTGCTGATAAACCCGCATTAACGGCCGTATAAGGTGTGCTCCTTGCTGAGGCGACAGTGCGAGCTGTAAATGCAGAAACATTGAGTTCGTGGTCTGCACATAGCACCAAAGCCATGTTGATTAAGCGATCAATGTGAGGCCAATTTGGTGCCCAAATTTGATTCAAAAATTGGGCGACCGTCATATTTTCAGGTTTAGGTTGATTATTTCCCAGCAATGCTAGATAGTGCCCAATGATGCGTCGTCCCGTTTTAGAAACGGCCGTTTTTGACAAATCATAACCTGAGATATCGGCCGCTCCCATCAATGGCAACATCATCTGAAACCGATCGATCAACCGTAAATGTGCTTGCTCGGCAAGAAGAGATATCCAGCCTTCAGGCAGTGGATTTACTTCAATTGGATGCGCATTTTCAACCAAATCCCCTTCCCATAAGAGTTGGCAAATCGTTTCAAAAGATTGGGTCAATGCGAGTTCACAGCCATCTTTTCCTCTGTAGTAGAAACGGCCGTTTTCAATTTTAGTAATCGCTGACTCTAAAATAGGCTCCCCCCAATCAAGCGCTGTTTCAGTAGCCAGCTCTGGGTTCTCACGTAGCAGTTTTCGATTCAAGAGCCGTTCAACATCAGCCCGTAAATAACTTTTCGTACGTCGTTTACTATCTGCTTCTACTGAACGAATCATTTGACGACTGACATAAGAATATAGTGTGGGCAAGCTGATATTGAGCAAATCAGCTGCCTCTCTTGCTGTGAGATATTGAGATTTCATAAGCATTCAAATTCTTTACATTGATAGGCTAATCAATATTGACAATGTTATTTGATCATTCTACATTTTTAGCAATAAACAATCAAGAATGAACAGATAAAACCTCAAATAATTCAATATTTTCCAACAGCAAAAAAGGAAATAAATTCACAATGAACACCACCTCCCCATACACCTCCGGCCTTGAAAATGTAATCGCCGCCCAAACTCGCCTAAGTCGTGTCAACGGACAGCTTGGCGAACTCGTTATTGCTGGCTACCTAGTTGAAGAAGTGGCTCTTAATGCCTCTTTTGAAGAGATGATCTATCTACTTTGGCACGACCGCCGAGCAACAAAAGCAGAATTAAATACTTTATCTAACGGACTTAGGCAAGCTGCGACGTTACCAGAAGAAACTGTTTCACTATTAAAAACGGCCGCTTCTCAAAAAATCGAACCGATGGCTGCCCTACGCATGGCTGCTGGTACGATTGATATCGACCAACAACTTGAAGATCGATATGACACAGGACAACTTCTTGTGGCTCGCTTTTCAACGATTGTGGCGTCCTATTGGCGATTACTCAATGGGCAAGAACCGATTGCGCCGAATAGCTCTCTCAATCATGCCGCCAACTTTTTATACATGTTGACGGGAGAAGTCCCTTCACCAACACAAAGTCGGGCTTTAGAGATCTACTTCAATACGGTCGTCGATCATGGTTTAAATGCTTCAACTTTCGCGGCAAGAGTCATTATTGCCACCCAATCTGATTTGGTGTCTGCTATGAGTGGGGCGGTTGGCGCACTCAAAGGCCCGCTGCATGGGGGTGCACCTGGCCCAGCTTTACAGCTTGTCTTCGACATTGGCACGGCCGAAAATGCAGAATCATTCCTTCGTCAAAAACTTGATAGCGGTGAACGACTTATGGGGTTTGGGCATCGTGTCTACAAAGTACGTGATCCCCGGGCCGAAATCTTGGCTCAGGCATCAAAAACCTTGTATGAAAATGATGGCGATATTAAGCTCTATCGGCTAGCACAGCACGTTGAACAAACGGCCGTTTCTCTCCTTAAAGAGTACAAAC
>JANQSK010000702.1 GCA_028284105.1 Anaerolineae bacterium | reverse complement strand
TTAATGAGATTGATTTCACCGCGTTAGAGGCGCTCGAATCGATTTGGCATGAACTAGAAGAGATTGGTATTGAGTTGCACTTTGCAGCCATAAAAGGACCCGTCATGGATCGCTTAGAGAACAGCGGTTTGGTTCACCACATCGGAATGCAACACTTTCACTTAACAACTGACGATGCCGTTAAGGCATTGGGATATCTATCAGAATCAAATGAAAAAGTTATTGCTAAGGCAATCACAGCCCAAAAGCAATATTAGAGGAGATAAATCACATGTTACTCAAATATTTTTACGATAAAGCGTTGGCACACGCCTCTTACATGGTGGGCTGCCAAAAAACAGGTGAAGCGATCATTATTGATCCCGGTCGAAATATACGGCCGTATATCGAAGCCGCCCAAAAAGAAGGGATGAAACTCATTGGGGCTGCTGAAACACACATTCATGCTGATTATGTATCTGGAGCAAGAGAGCTTGCTGAACGATTTAATGCCAAACTGTTTGTGTCAGATGAAGGTCCAGAAGATTGGAAATACTTTTATGCCAAAGCCTACGACGCTGAATATCTAAAAGATGGCAATACATTCATGGTTGGCAACATTAAGTTTGAAACGATGTTTACCCCTGGTCACACCCCTGAAAGCATCTCATTTATCCTCACTGATATTGGAGGCGGAGCTGATAGACCAATGGGCATCTTTACGGGCGACTTTGTCTTTGTTGGCTCCACAGGACGTCCTGACCTTCTTGAAAAAGCGGCAGGGGTGGCAGGGACTGCTGATGAAGGTGCCAGAGACATGTATGCTTCTCTGCAGCGGTTTAAAGCACTGCCAGATTATCTACAGGTTTGGCCAGCACATGGCGCGGGGAGCGCCTGCGGTAAAGGGCTTGGCGCGGTTCCATCAAGCACCGTTGGGTATGAAAAAATGTTTAACCCAGCTTTTGCGTACGATGATGAAGAAGCGTTTGTTGATTATTTGTTAGCTGACCAGCCTGAACCACCAAAATATTTTGCAGTCATGAAGCGTGTCAACAAAGAAGGTCCAGCTGTGCTGGGTGATGCAAGTTTGCCAACGAAACTGTGTGTTGACACTTTGAGCCAGTTGATTGAATCAGAGCAGTTGGTGATTGATACCAACGAGACAGATGCATTTGCAAAAGCGCATGTGTCTGGGAGTATCAACATTCCAGTCGGTTATTTGGCGAGCTGGGCAGGGTGGTTTGTGAATTATGACGCCCCCGTTTATCTCATTACAGGTGAACGCATGATTCCTGAAGTGACGCGCATTTTGCGGGAAATTGGGGTCGATCACATTGCGGGATATTTTGATCCAGAAGAGGTCTCTAATGCAAATCTGAATTCAGAATCATATGAAACATGTCAGCCACAAGAGGTTGCTGATGATATTTTGAAAGGTAATGTGGTGCTTATTGATGTGAGAAGCCAAGTGGAATGGGATGAAGGCCGCTTACCTAATGCCCAACATCTTTTCTTAGGCAATCTGGCTGAAACGGCAAGTCAAGCCATCAATGGAAAGACCATTGTTGTCCAATGTCGTACGGGTGGGCGTTCAGCTGTTGGGGCAAGCATATTAAAAGCCGCCGGAGCCAAAAAAGTCATCAACTTAGCCGGGGGGATTACGCAATGGGCCAGTGAAGGATTGCCTATTGAAAACTAAATCCATTTTGAAGAGAAAATGAGTTTGCTCATGAGAAAGGCTGGATGGAGAGAGCCGGCCTTTCTCAACAGGAAGAAAGAGGAATAAAAATGATAAATTTTATTTTACAGCCGTGGCCTTGGTGGTTTTCAGGTATCTTGATTGGGTTAATGGTGCCAGGTTTATATATTGTGTCTGGCAAAGCGTTTGGGATCTCAACGAGTCTTCGACATATTGGATCAATATGTATGCCAAAGTCCCAATTGGCATATTTGAGAGAAAACAATTGGCGAAAAGGAACTTGGAACTTGGTGCTGGTTGTCGGAATCGTTTTGGGGGGATTTATTGCCACCAATCTTTTATCTATACAGCCAATAGAATTTTTGCCTGCCTCGTCATATGAGTTTGGGGGATTAATTCAACTCATCATTGGCGGGGTGTTTGTAGGATTTGGAACACGTTATGCAGGGGGTTGTACTTCAGGCCACACCATTACCGGTTTATCAAATTTAAATATGCCAAGCCTTGTTGCTTCTATCTTCTTTTTTGTGGGTGGATTAGCGGTAACATGGGGTCTTGGTTGGTTAATCTTTTAGGAGGGGGTGATGACACAATTTACGTTAACGCAAACGAAAGAACAGACAGGAACATCGATTCGCTCCTTGATTGGTGTGCTTTTTGCTGGCATGTATTTTGGCATTGTGCTTGTAAAATCTGAAGTTGTGGTTTGGCAACGCATCAATTCTATGTTTCTATTTCAAGAAGCTCACATGTATTTGATCATTTTAACGGCCGTAATCGTTGGAGCCACTTCCATGCTTTTGATTCGCCGCTTTGAAGTCAAAACAATTGAGGGTGAACTGGTTCAATATGAACCAAAGCCATACCATAAAGGTGTGGTGATTGGGAGTACGCTGTTTGGAATGGGTTGGGCCATAACGGGAGCCTGCCCAGGGCCTATTTATGCACAAATTGGCTCAGGCACATGGCCAGCTTTAATGACCCTAGGCGGGGCACTGATCGGTCTTTATTTATTCAGCTTACTCCAGCCGAAGCTCCCTTACTGAAGCATGAGATAGGTTGATATTTGGAATGAGAGGTGGTAGGCTTCCGTTGTTATGACGAAGCGTAAGTACGAAGCCGACATCCTCATTCCACCTGAATCGGTGCAAGTGCAGTCAGCCGAATGGCAAGCACAGCATTCACCAATGGTGCTTGAACCTGAAAAGGTTGAGCTCTATGTGGCCTTGATTGAGGCGCTGCTGGAACAACGGCCGTTAACTGGCAAGAAGTTCCAGCTCACCATGCGCGAATACGCGCGTCAAGGTCTGCCGTGGATGTCCAAAAGTGATGTCATCTCGGTTTATGATCAGCTTTGTCGTGATGGAGTGATGGAAAACGACCCCGAAATACGTATCCATCTCCAAAAGAAGCCAACCCGTAGCCAAGCGGGTGTGACGGTTGTTACCGTTCTTACAAAGCCATACCCTTGCCCTGGAAAATGTATCTTTTGCCCGACGGATGTACGGATGCCAAAGAGCTATCTGCATGATGAGCCAGGGGCTCAGCGCGCGGAACGGCATGGCTTTGATCCGTATGCGCAGACAAACGGCCGTTTATCTGCCCTCGAACAAATAGGTCATCCCACTGACAAAATTGAGCTGTTGATTTTAGGCGGCACATGGTCAAGCTACATGCGCGACTACCAAGAATGGTTTGTCAAACGCTGTTTTGACGCCATGAACGGTGAAGATTCTGAAACGCTTGAAGAAGCACAGCGCAAAAATGCAGCCGGTGTGCGGCGGAATGTAGGTTTGGTCGTAGAAACCCGTCAAGATCACATCGATGAAGATGAGCTGCGCTGGATGCGCTATCTTGGCGTGACCAAAGTGCAGGTCGGGATCCAAAGCCTCAATGAACACATTTTGGAAATCAATAAACGCGGTCACGATGTGCAAAGCACGCGTGATGCTTTTAAGCTGTTGCGCCTAGGTGGCTTTAAAATTCATGGCCACTGGATGGCGAACTTGCTGGGCGCGACGGTTGAAAGTGATATTGAGGATTACGGCCGTATTTGGGATGATACGTCGATTCGCCCAGATGAACTCAAGCTGTATCCTTGTATGCTTGTCGAAAATGCAGAGCTATACGACTATTATCAGCGTGGAGAATATCGGCCGTATACCGAAGAAGAAGTGCTGGAAGTACTTGTGCAGACAATGCCGATGACGCCTCGCTATGTGCGCCTTAATCGCGTTATTCGAGACTTCCCCACTAACAATGTGGTCGAAGGAAACAAAAAAGCCAACCTGCGCCAGATTGCCCAACGTGAAATCAAAAAACGCGGTCTCAATCTTGAAGATATTCGCTTCCGAGAAATACGGCGTGACAAAGTAGGTTGGGATGATCTCGAACTGCGTATTGAAACGTATG
>JANQSK010000827.1 GCA_028284105.1 Anaerolineae bacterium | reverse complement strand
TTCAACGAATAAATTCTGTTGAGAAAACGATTCCTACAGGAGAAATATTATGAGCTTTCGCGGAATTTATCCCATTTTACCCACCCCATTTTTTGATGATGGCCAACTCGATTTGCCAAGTTTGCGCCGTTTGATCCAATATCAAATTGAGGCTGGTGTTCAAGGCGCGGCAATTTTGGGGTTTATGGGAGAGTCAGCCAAGCTATCTGAGGCAGAACGCCGGACGGTGATTGAAACAGTCGTTGATGAAGCGGGGGATGCCCTTGATGTGTGGGTTGGTGTTCGGGCGCTTGGAACGATGGGTTGTATTGAACAAGCCAAGGTGGCTGAGTCGCTTGGGGTGAAATCCGTCTTTGTGGCCCCACTCACGGTACAAAATGATGAGGTTCTTTACACGCATTACCAACAGATTCATGAGGCCGTCTCAATGCCGATCATGATTCATGATTTTCCGACCTCTTTTCAAGTCACGCTGTCACCAGATCTGATTGGCCGATTGGGTAAAGATGGTATCTGTGAGTACATCAAACTTGAGGATTATCCAGTTGGCCCTAAGGTTACGGCCGTTCGGAAAGCGTCAGATGACACGATTGGGGTCTTTGGTGGATTAGGTGGCATCTATTTTATGGAAGAGCTACAGCGAGGGGCGATTGGTATCGCTACTGGGTTTGGCTTCCCACAGGTGTTGGTGCGGATTTTTGAGCTATTCGAAAGCGGTCAAGTTGAAGCAGCACAGAAAACATTTGACCATTACGCTTCTCTCATTCGCTATGAGTTCCAGCCCAAGATTGGCTTGGCCTATCGCAAACATCTCTATCACAAACGCGGCATTTTTAGCAGTCCGTTTGTGCGTCACCCGGGGATGCATTTGGATGAGGAAACGGCCGTTGAGTTTGAAAACATCATCCAGCGAGCAGGATTAACATTAGATTCTAGCTCTCAGCAAGTCGTATAATTGTTTTTTTATGCAAACGATGTGTTAGAAAAAATGATCACATCAACAAATAATCAAGGATCAACACCAACAAAAACAACCACCCGATGAACCAAAAGATTGCCATTACAACGTCAAGCATCTCAAGTTCTGCTTATTCACGTCATACGCGCATCGCTTTTTCGTAAAGCGTCATTTGGCGTTCCAAGGCAGTGACGGTGTTTTTGACAAGCATGCTTAATGTAACTGGCCCAACACCTCCTGGCACCGGAGTGATTTTATCAGCGACTTCATGGACGCTTTCAAAATCCACATCGCCAACTGTTTTCTTCTTGGTGCCCCCATTCCCATCATCAACATCAATTTGATTAATGCCAATGTCGATGACAATTGCGCCAGGCTTGACCATATCTCCTGTAATGAGACCTGGCTTCCCAACAGCCACAAATAAGGCATCCGCACGGCGTGTAAATTGAGGCAGGTTACGCGTCCCGTGATGGCAAATCGTAATCGTTGCCAACTCTTCAACTAAGTAGAGGGCGATCGGTTTCCCCACAATTTCAGAATGTCCCACAATGACCACATCTAAGCCGCGAAGTTCAATGCCCGTCGAGCGCAACATTTCGACAGACGCCAACGAGGTACATGGCCCTAATGCAAATTCCCCATAAACCACCTTCCCAATGTTGGTGGGGCTCATCCCTTCAACATCTTTTGACGGATGGATGGCTGTTTGGAGTTCATTGAGGTCGAGTTGCCGAGGAACAGGCCGCTGCAGAATAATTCCAGTCACGCGTGGATCAACATTCATGGCTTGAATGGCGGCAAGCAGCTCTTGTTGTGTAATATCACGGTCAAATTTCCTGTTTTCAAATTCAACACCTACCCGCTCACAAATACGTTTCTGGTTTCGAATGTAGAGTGCGGCTGCGGGATTGACACCAACTTCCAATGAAGCGAGATGGGGTGTCCAGCCTCTTCGTTTTAATTTGGTTACACGTTCAGCAACTTCATTTAGAATAGGCTCGGCAATTTCTTTACCTTTTAACAGTTTATGCGACATATTTTTCCTTCGCTTCGTTTCAAGTTCGTTTGGCGGGATTATCTCTTGGCTGACCCTTTTACGCCATAATAAAAACGCCCAATAGGTCGAGCTATTGGGCGCAAATCAGTTCAATCATTTTAAAACTAGCTATTTGTGAACAATTGGGACAACCTCAACCAATGTCGCTCTGGTAACCAGCCGTTCGCCGTAATCGCGACTGAGCAAGTTCCATCCAGAACAGGTCGCTAATTGCAGGCTGTTTGGATCGTCATGGTAGAGAACGTGTACATCTTCAGGCTGTACTTTAAAGATGCGTGACACTTCGTAAATGTAGTCAAACCCATTCCACCGATAAATAATTTGTTCCCCATGCTTCAATAGGATCAAATCAGCAAAGGGGCCTGTGCCTGGCCAAGGAACTGTCACATGACCGATGAAGGTCATCGCTAAATTATCCCCAGGATGTTCACCGGTGGTTTGTAAATGTCCTACCTGGCTTTCTAATTGGGAAATGTCCCAATTGCCATTTACAACGGGCACATTGGTAATGATGTGATTAACGCCTATTGAGGGAATGATCAGCTGTCCGTATGGGGTTGATTGTTCAGTTGAAGAAGTACTATTGAGAAATGTTGAAAAGTCGGTTGGGATTGGTCGGCCCGCCTCAGCTTCATTTTCAAATTGCAATACGGCCGTTTCTGACTCACTCGCCTGCTCAACAATCTCGCTGCTTTCTTGAGGAAGCAACAAAACCGTTTCAACTTCTCCGGTCGGTTCAATGTTGGGAATAACGGCCGTTTCTGAAACCTCGACAGCAGACTCAACAACGTCTTGCACGGGCAAAGCATTTTCACTTCGCTCAGGTAAAGATGAGTCTATTCCACCTTTGACAGCCACTAACTCCCGGCTGAGGGTTGAGCGTTCATTTGAGTCATTTTGAAGGGTAAACGCAAAAGAAGGTGCAATGACATAAAGAAACCCGCCTAAAAGTAAAAAGTAGAGAATTGTTGCGAGCGAAATGGTATAAAACCGGCGTCTATTTATACGTTTCAACTGATAAATCATCCTTTCAATTTTAAAACCAAAAACCAATACATAAATAAGAGAATAGTTCTTTCTACCTCTAGCCTATTTTCCACTGTCGAAAATTAAAATGTAAGGTTCGATACAGATAATAAACGGTACAGTTTTCAACTTTGGGAAAATGACCAATTTTTCGACATCGAGGTACTTACAATGAAGGAAATGAGCAATCGATCAAAAGCCATTGTTATTTTAGGGTTTTTAGTAGTTTTAGGCATCTGGGTCGCTTACCAAATATTCGCCCCAGGCCTAATTGCAGATATTGTAAACGGTGAGTCAATTGCACCACTCAACAATCTATTGCGAGGTCGCGGGAAATACGATTTGGCCTATTACTTACAACGAGGCGATAAAATATTTTATCAATCCTACGTTCTAATCATTATTGGATATTTACTCTTTGTTGGGGCATTAGTTCCTCAACGATACACGCAAAGATTGTGGGACTTTTTTAGAGACTTCTTTAATACACCCTACTACCCCGTAAGTTTAGCAATTTTTAGAATTGGGTTCTACATGTTGATGGTTTTCTTTTCCATCGAGTGGGCAACAGGCCCTGCAGACGCCGCCAATGTGGTTTGGTGGAGTCGTGTCCCCGCTGATTTACGATTTGCCCCTCCGGGATTGGGGTATATTCTTGAAATTTTGCCGATTAACCCAGAGCTAACTCGATTCCTTTCAATCGTTTTTGTAATCTCATGTATCACAACGATGATCGGTCTATTTTCACGCACATCAGCCATGATTACTGTTTTATCAGGACTTTATGTACTTGGTTTACCCCAATTCTTTGGCACCATCAACCATTATCAACACCTCATCTGGTTTGCTCTCTTGTTAGCCCTAAGCCCTTGTGGAGATGTTCTTTCAGTGGATAGTGTGTTCTTAGCACGAAGACGAGCCAAAAAAGGAGAGCTCGATCCACCACCCGCTTCAAATCGGTATGGCATGCCTTTACGCTTTGCCTGGATTTTGATTGGGATTATGTACTTCTTCCCTGGCTATTGGAAATGGTGGGAATCAGGATTGGCTTGGGCGTTAAGCGACAATCTCCAAATGCACCTGTACAAAAAATGGTTCACTTTAGGTGGGTTTGATCCGCTGATTCCCGTTCACAATTACGCCTTTATGTACCAAGGCTCTGCTCTACTTACCCTGTTTTTTGAAGTGGGTTTTATCTTCCTCATCTTCTTCCCCCGTTATCGCTGGATAGCATTAGTGAATGGACAGCTTTTCCACATCATGACGCTTATTTTGATGGGTATTCCCTTCATTGACCTTCAAATTTGCTATGTGGTCTTTTTTGAATGGAAGAACATTTTCACGCGAATGGGCAATCGATTATTCAAAAATGAACGGTTTGTCATTTACAACCACTTATCCGTCAAAAGTCGCCAAAAAGTGGCTGTTCTCAAAGCCCAAGATGTCTTTGAACGGGTCGTTTATATTGACGCAAAAGATACTGCACTTATCCAGCAACATAAGTTGGGATGGGTTGACAAAAAAGGATTGAAGGATGATATCATCGCCATTAAGGGTGATAAAAGCTACAAAGGAACGGCCGTTTATCGGGTACTTCTTCGCTACATTCCAGCCATGATTTTCATCTTCCCCATATTGCTTATCGAATCATTGCAAAATCTCTTTGCAAAAGTATATGACTTCTTCTTGGATTCGCGTTTCGATTGGACACCCAAAAAAGTTCGCGTCATTATGTGGACGGGCATGTTCCTTTTTGTCACCAATACCGCGCTTGGGTTTGGCAAAATTCACTCTTGGCCACTCTCTTCTTATCCCACATTCCAAGCCATTCAAGGACCTGAAACAACAGGTATTGTGATGGAGGCCTACACCACTGATGGGCAAATGATTGAGGTTGATAATGATGTTGCCTTAGAGAACTTCACCGACGACCGCTACTTTGCGATGGTGACACGCATCTTTAACGATTATGATGCTTCAGGTGACTTAGAAGCTCGCGACAGAAAGCTTCTGGCTATTTGGGGGATTTTGGCTGACTCCAACCCCCATCTTGAAGGGCTCGATATCGACCGAGTAGTCTTCTAT
>JANQSK010000813.1 GCA_028284105.1 Anaerolineae bacterium | reverse complement strand
ACCTCGCTGCCATCTGGGTTCGTGGCTGAGTTTCCAAATTCATCGACGGGTTCACCCACCACTGACGCCTCGGCTGCATATTGTCCTTCACCTGCTGTGCCCGATGCCGTACAGGTTTGTACCTCACCCATTGCCAAATCATTGATGATACAAATATCACCTAATTGATCATCTGTAATCTCGACGCGTTTGAGGTCAAATGGACCATCATTCGTGACGGTATAAACCCATTCAATGGGTTCCCCAAAGTTAATGGTTGGACCAGTCGGCTCGTCAGCATCAAATCCATTGGTGCTCATCTCAAGATCAATCGATGCAATGCCTGCCTCAAATCCAAGGTAGTGCGTGCTGTCCGAATCGGTGGCCGTTGGGATGGGAATGCCACCGGGATATTCTGCTGGGTCGCCACTTTCATCAATCGGTGTACCCGTTGCTGTGGCTGTGGCGCTGTATTGTCCTTCAACGGCAGTATCTGAAATAGAACAGCTAGCTGACTCATCGACATCCAACTCAGGGATGGTGCAAATTTGACCTTGTTCGCTGTCAAAAACGGCAATGTTACCAAGCGCGATTTCGCCATTATTGGTGACAGCGTAAACCCATGTAATTGCATCTCCAATGCCAATACCAAGTCCAGGAGCAGTGTCAGAATCACTGCCGTTCGTTGTTAATTCAATGTCAACACTAGAAACAACCGTTTCGTATCCAATGTAGTGACTGTCGTCTGTGTCAGTTGGGGACGCAACAAGGCTGTTGTCCGCATGTCTGGCTGGATCACCTTGGGCATCAACGGGATCGCCTGTTGCGGTGGCGGTTGTGGCATATTGCCCTAAAAAGGCCGTTCCTGATGCTGTACAGCTATCACTTTCATCAATATCAAGGGTGGCGATCGTACAAACCTGGCCCAATTCATCATCGGTAATAATGACATCAACAAGATCAAAACTACCATTGTTGGTCACGTTGAAGGTCCAATTAACGGCCGTTCCGACAACCAAGCCGGGACCGGTTGGTGAATCCGCATCGGCACCGTTGGTGAGTAATTCAACATCAATACCTGCTTCTGGCTGTGCGGAAACAGTCCACGTCAAGTTTTCTGACACCTCATCAATACCATCATCTACGGTCACCGTAACTTGATAAATGCCTGCACTTCCTAATGCCAGCTGCCCTGAGATAAGGCCACTTGTGGGGCTAATCGATAAGTTGTTGGGCAAATTAGTGGCTGAGTACGTTAATGTTTCTCCATCATCATCTGAAGCGACAATTTGCAGAGATACAGTTTCATTTTCAACATTATTTTGATCACCGGGATTGGTAAGAGATGGCAATTGATTGACGTTGTTGACAAGCCAATCAAATTCAATGGTGGGCGAATAGCTACCGTCACTCACTGTGAGGGTCACATCATAATTGCCTGCGCTGGTATTGGTTAATGTCCCTGAGATTTCACCGGTGCCACTATCAATTGTGAGGTTATTGGGTAAACCTGTAGCTGAGTAAGTTAAAGTCCCGTTTTCAGGATCGATAGCGTCAATTTGGAGTGACACTACATCATTTTCATCGTTTGCTTGGTTGCCAGGGTTGGTAATAATGGGTGCGTCGTCCCCGATTTTTTCAACTTCAAGCCAGTCGAGTTGACCTCCATCTTCACGAAGGTAAAAACGAATGGTATGTTCGCCCGGAGAGAGTGACCAAGTCACAGGATCATCCCCACCTCGTTCGCTCACATAATCTTCTTTAAAGACGCTGGTGACAGTGGTATCCCACAAATAGCCATCAGAGGGCAAATCTTCTATGGTGACATAGAAAGAGTTGTCGCTCCCGTCAACAGCCTTGATGCGGGTATTGATACGGTAGGTACCGTTCGCCAGAATATTGACACAAAATTCAGCGTAGTGTGTAGATGGGCCACTTTGGAAGTTGGTGGTGTCATCTGGCACGTGGACAAACTGACCGCCGCTGGCGGCACCGTCTGAGCCAATGGCAAAGTTGCCAGAAAGAACGGCCGTTTCTGCTTCAATACGCTGCGCCAAAGGGGAGCAGCTCGCTGCATTTGCATGAATTAGATTTTGATTAGCAACAGCTGTTTGACTTGTGGGCAAAGAAAAGATCGCTACGATTAAAGGCAAGATTAATACAAACAACCAACCGAATTTTCGGGAAATTAGTCGATACAGGTTTTCCATCGTTACTCTCCGTTACAAACTGATACACGCTACCAATACAACAGTTCAATTTGCATGCTGATTTGCAATTTGTATGGAGAAAGGGAAAAGATAATGACGGAAAAGGCGGCTCCTTTTTTCCCCAAACTCTCTGCACACTGATCAAAAATATATCGTTTTGCAAATCTCGTTGAGCATAGAGTAGGACTTTTGTCTTACTTGTTGTATTAACATTTTCGATACGATTGCCTAACGTTTATCGACAAAGTAGGTGGACTTTCATACAATCGTATTAGGTGAATATCTAACGATTTTGGATACTTCCCGAAAGGAGCAACTGTGAACGAAAGTAAAATAGATGTCTATAAGCGCCTCTTTGGCTATTTACGGCCGTATCGCGGACAGCTCATCGTGGGTTATGCTTCGATGCTCATTGCCGCTTTATTGAACCTCTTTGTGCCTCAAATCATCAAGAATGCAATTGATAATGGTTTAGCTGCCGGAGAGCCCCGAGCTTTATTTGTGGCAGGGGGTGTTATTTTAGGAATCGCCATTTTGCGCGGGGGTGCAGGATTTGGGCAACGGTTTTATGGGGAGTGGCTCACCTTCAGAGTCGCCTACGATTTGCGCAATAATTTTTATAACGCAGTTCAACATCTACCCTTCTCATTTCATGATAAAACCCACACCGGTGACATGATGAGCCGTGCCACAAGCGACATTACTGAAACAGAGCGCTTCATTGGTATTGGTCTCATGGATTTGATGGCAACGCTTTTGCTATTGTTTGGCGTCATTATTGCCATGCTACTTGAATCTTGGCAGCTTGCCCTGTTAGGAATGATTCCATTTCCGCTGCTCATCTTTTCAACGATTCGGTTTGGGAATACGGTGCGCCCCATGTTCAAGCGAATTCAAGAACAAATGGGTGTATTGTCGACCACAATGCAGGAAAGCTTGACGGGGATCGGTGTGGTTAAAGCGTTTGCTCGTGAACCATTTGAATTGGATAAGTTTGATAAAGAAAATGATGAATGGTTTGATCGCCGCTTTAGTCTAATTCAAACGTGGGCCAACAATTGGCCATTTTTTATCTTCCTTGTTTCTATCAGCATTTTCCTATTGCTTTGGTACGGTGGCCCGCAGGCACTCAGTGGTGACATCACCATTGGTTCTCTCTTTGCCTTGATTTCATATGTCTTGATGTTGTCGGCACCTGTGCAGCGTTTGGGCTTTTTAGTGAATTTGGCTGCGACAGCCGGCGCTAGCGCCAGCCGCGTGTTTGAGATTATGGATACCCCTAATGAGATAGCGGATCGACCTTCCGCCATCGAATATTATGATGCGCATGGCGAAATCACCTTTAAGCAGGTCGGGTTCTCGTATCAAGCTGGGGTGAAAATCTTGGAAGATATTTCGTTTACGGCACATCCTGGCCAAAAGATTGCCCTTATTGGCCCGACGGGTTCTGGGAAGTCAACGGTCACCAATTTGATTCCCCGCTTTTATGAAGCGTCGGAAGGAGAAGTTCTGCTCGATGGGCATGATGTGCGTGATTTAACGCTTAAAAGCTTGCGCAGCCACATTGGTATGGTGTTGCAAGACCCCTTCTTGTTTAGTCAGACTGTTGCTGAAAATATTGCATACGGCCGTTCCTCAGCCACGATGGACGATATTGTCGATGCCTCTAAAGCAGCACACGCCTATGATTTCATTCAAAATCTAACAGAAGGGTATGACACGCGCGTCGGTGAACGTGGGGTAACGCTTAGCGGTGGGCAAAAGCAGCGTATTGCTATTGCACGGGCGCTGCTCTCTGATCCGCGCATCCTCATTTTAGATGATTCGACCAGCAGTGTAGATACTGAAACGGAGCATTTGATTCAGCAAGCGCTTGAAGTGCTAATGGAAGGGCGCACAACCTTTATTATTGCCCAACGCCTGCTCACACTAAAACAAGCCGACATGATTCTGGTGCTTGAGCACGGCCGAATCGTTGAACGCGGCACCCATGATGAGCTGCTTGATGAAAATGGCCTTTATCGCGAAATTTATGATTTGCAGCTGAAAGATCAAGAAGCGTTTACGGCGCTACAGGACAAGATGTAGGGGGAACTATGACTCAAAATATTAAAAACGGCCGTTCTTTTTTCCAAACGTTTCAAGATGAGACTCCCGAAACACGGGCGGCGCGGGAAGAACGAATTGCCCAAATTCTCA
>JANQSK010000694.1 GCA_028284105.1 Anaerolineae bacterium | reverse complement strand
TCAACAACACATTATTTGTGTCTGGCTTTGAAAAAATATCAGCCTGTTCACTCCCTAACTTAGAAAAGCCTAAAGTAGTTTTTTCATCAGAATTGCCTATTTTAGGCGTACAACTCTTTTCTGGTGAGCTATATGCAATGCAGATTGACGATGTTCTTCAATCAAAAGACCAAGGCGCGTCTTGGCATCCCGTGAACCCTTATCATGCCCGACGCTTTGTGTGGGTAAAAAAGAGTCAGCAATCAATCGTGGTTGCCGGCCCAGAAGATGGAGTCTGGCTATCAAAAGACTATGGTGTCAATTGGTCACTGGCATGGGCAGATGGCATTGTTTTAGATGTTGATTTGAATGAGTCGACAATTTTAATTAGTAGTGATGTTGGCCTGTTTGTCTCGGACGATTTAGGTGACACTTGGCAGCAAGGCGCATCTTTTGATGATCAAATAATGGGTGTGTTAATCGATGGCGCTTCGAAATGGTATGGGGGTCAATTTGGGTCCATGCGACTTGTAGATGGATTAGAATTGATTGAGTCAAATGCGCCTTTTGCAGGAAGCCAGCTCTTAGATTTCCAAAAAGTAGGTGGCATTCCAACGACGGCCGTTTACGAAGCTAATAGTGGTGAACTCCAACTTTGGCAATGGCAATCTGCTTCTTCAGATTGGAACCTTGTGTTTAGTGAAAGAGCCCAACCGAATAAACCCGTAATGCATATCGATACCCTATGGGGATTGGTTGTGGGGGTAGCTGGCAATCTCTATTTGAAAGCACAAACAGGCTGGCGATGGATTAAAGTTTCTTCTTCTGATGCCCCAATTACGGCCGTTTATTCTGAAGAGGATCATTTTATTGTGGCTGCGACCGATAAGATTTTTCGGCTATCAAAGCAGGATCCAAGTCAAAGTGAAGAACTTGCTTGGAACAACGATCCCATTTTGGCGCTTGATGATAGACAGATAGTAACCATAAACGGCCGTGTTTATAACAAAGCATAATCAAGCTGAAAATTCTGAAATTTTCTCAACTAGCCTGAAAAAACATCAAAATCAAGCATGAATTTGTTGAATTGTGCGAATAATCACAAAGTTGCCAGCATTCCAGATGTTTATTACACTTTATGCAATGTTAGCGTTCCCGTTAACGCTAACATTTAGCGAATTTACACAAAAATAAGCTTCTTTTTTAAGAAATGGCAAGGTAAACCGGATTTCCATGATTAATAACCGGAAAGTTACAATCAAGGAAATAGCTAGTGAAGCGGGTGTCTCCACTCAAACCGTTTCGCGCGTCATCAATAATCGCCCAGACGTTGCCCCTGCCACCCGCAAACGAGTCCAAACTGTAATTAATCGATGGCAATACCAACCTAGCCAAGCTGCTCGCAGCTTGACGCAAGGAAAAAGCAATACAATTGGTGTTGTGATCTCTGGACTTCCCCAAATTGGCCCAACTAAATTATTGACAGCATTTGAATCAATCACTAGTGAACTTGGTTACACGCTGTCTTTAAGTTTGATTCATGATACCACCGAAAAAAGTATCGATGTTGCACTTAATCAAATGTTAGCAACACGTGTCGATGGTCTGCTTTGGGCATCAACCCCTACAGAAACCGATAATATCCAACATTTAAGGGAACGATTGATTCAATTGCCGTTCCCCGTTGTTCTTCATGGGATTGAACCGGATCCCTATATTTCAGTAACAGAAGTTGATAATCGCTTTGGGGGGCGAATTGCTACTGAACATTTGATAAATAAAGGTTATACAAAAATTGGCGTAATCGCAGGGGTGATTCAAGAATGGAGTGCCAAACAGCGTTTAGCTGGGTGGCGAGATGCCTTACTTGAAGCAAATTATTCTCACGATGAATCCCTTGTATTTTATGGTGATTGGAGTCCGGCATCAGGCGCAAAAGGGATTCAATGTTTGTGGAATAGACATCCAGATATGGATGCAGTCTTTGTTTCCAATGATCAAATGGCGTTAGGTGTATTGAATAGCGCTCACAACATGAACAAACGGATCCCTAGCGATTTAGGCGTTGTAGGTTTTGATGACATTCCTGAATCATCATTTTTTGTTCCCCCTTTGACAACTGTCAAACAAAATATGTCACAAGCTGCTGATTTAGCAGTTTTCGAGCTGGTTCGTCTCATAAAAGCCAAAACAGATAATGTTTCATCGACCCCTACGATACAAATTGTAAAACCGCAGCTCATTGTACGTAAAAGTAGTTGATGAACAATTCATCTTCAACTTTTAAAAAGGAGACTACTTATCGATTGCAAAAAAGAGAATTTAAATTGTTTTATAAATTTTTTAATCGTCTACCCTAAATAGAGGAGGAGACAAAATGACAGATGAAGAAAAAATGAAACTTACTAAGAAATACGTAAGTCGTCGCGATTTCTTGAAAATCAGTGGTTTAGCAACCGGTGGTGCCGTTTTAGCTGCTTGTTCAAGCCCTTCCACGTCTGATGATGGTGGCTCTGCTGCTGATTCAGGAAGTGAAGCTGCTGATGCTCCTTCATCAGAACCTGGTGAAGTAGTTTGGTGGTATGGATGGGGGAATCTTACCCCTGCAGTTGAACAAATTAATGGACTCGATAGTTTCCAAGAACACATTGGCAATAACACTTTGACTTGGAAAGATTCGGTTGAACAAGAGGAATTCTTAACAGCCTTTGCTGCTGGAGAACCACCTGATGGCGGTTCAAATACCGACTATCCAGGTTTTTGGGCTCGTGGTGTTGCTTTACCAACAGATGATTTGGTAGCAGGTAGCTCAGTTATTGATTTGAATGACATGACCCCAGCGATTGTTGAAGGTGCTCGTTATGATGGTCAAATGATTGGTGTAGTAGCTGTTGAATCATTTATCTGGTGGGGTTTGAACTACAACACGAAGCATGTTGAGGAAGCTGGGCTTGATCCCAATAATCCACCCCAAACATTTGAAGAACTTCTTGAATGGCATAAGCAAATGACAACATTTGATGATGCTGGTAACTTGGTTCGCCTCGGTGTTGACCCTTACGATGCCATGGCTGGTGAACCTGACTTCCCTGCATTTTCACATGGTTTAAATTGGTGGAATGACGAGGAACAATCATTTAACTTAGATGATCCTCGTATGGCAGAAGCTGTAAATACATTTGCTGAATTCTATCGATTTGCAGGTCCGGACCAAATGGCTGGTATGCGTTCTGTAGAAGGGCAAGGCACATGGGGTGCTGCGTTCAATGCAGAAGTTCAATCGATGATCATTGAAGGGTATTGGCATCCGGGTGAAACCCAGATTCAACAGCCTGATGTTGCACAATTTAATGCAGCCACATGGGCACCTGTTCCATCTAGCCGTGCAGGCACAAAGATTATGGCAACAGGCCCTCACTATATTCAGCTATATAAAGATGGCAAGAATATTGATGGTATGTTTAAAGTAGCTGAATTTATGCTTGAAAATGAAGCTCTAGACATCATCTTTAATGAAGTAGGTTGGTTGACTGGTAAGATTTCTTACTTGGAAACAGTAGACGCTGAATCATTCCCAGGCTTGAAATTCTACATTGACTCTGTTGCGGAAGTTGACGAATGGTTGGTTGGACGTCGTTCACCAATCCATTGGTTTGTTGCTGGTCAATGGGATGAATTGAAAGAGCAAGTTTATCGTGATCTAATGTCACCATCTGACGCAGTTGCTGAATTGCAAAAACGTGCTGTTGATGAATGGGAAGCACAAGGTTTAGGATAATAGTTTTCTTACCCTAAGGGCGTAAAAACCCTTAGGGTTTCTTGGATTCATTATGAAAATTCGATTTGGGTACCGCACTATAGAATTCCCTAGTAAGGATATGGGCATATTACAAGACAGTAGCGACTTGTTAAATAATATGCCGGCTTTGCATCAACGAATGAAGGAAGATGGATTTCTTTTGCTTCGTGGATTGATTAATCGAGACAAAGTATTGAAAGCTCGCCAGACAGTTATGGAATATATGGAAGAGCAAAACGCTTTGGTTCCGAATACACCTGTTTTGGAAGGAGTTATGCCTAATGGAGGCAAGACCGTTCACATGATGGGACGTAAAGGGATTGTTCGCCATCCCGATGTGCTCGATGTATTGGAATCAG
>JANQSK010000739.1 GCA_028284105.1 Anaerolineae bacterium | reverse complement strand
AATTTAATGCATTAGGCATTGAACAAAGTTTGTTTGCTTCCCCAATTTCTCCTAACAGTGCCACGCGCGCCGTCATGGCCGCGATGAAAATGCAAGACGCCATGTCACAATTTGCTCACACAGAAACTTCACAGGGAACATTTCCCTTAAAAATGAGCGTTGGGGTTCACAACGGCCGTTTCTTCGCTGCCCAGCTTGGTGACCAATACAGCATGGAATATGCTCTTTTTGGCAAAGATGTCAGCATGACAGCCAACATTGAATCGATGGCCAATGCGGGTCAGGTCGTGGTTGACCGCCAAACATATGACTACATTGATCCCACTCTGCTCTGCACAGCCACATCGATTCCAGAAAACCCAAACTATTTCATTGTTGATAGCGGCTTTATTCCAGACATTCCCACGATCAATACTCCTTTTGAAACGCGATTCCCTCATCTCCCAACGGTTGAAACCGTGCTTAAAATGGTCCAACTACTCGATACCTTTAGCATTTACTTACCTGAAGGCTTACTCCCTCGATTGGTTTCTGACTCCCGAAATAGTGAGTTTCAGGGGGAGCATCGCTTGGTGGCCAATTTGTTTGCAAACATTGATGGATTGAGTGACTTGGTTGATCGGCTAGGACCAGGCAAAGAAGAAGTGATTGTCCACGCCTTAAACTGTTACTTTTTAGAAATGTCAACGGCCGTTTCTCAATTTGGGGGCGTCATAAACAAAATCGATCTCTATGATCATGGGGAAAAGCTCCTGATCACTTTTGGTGCCCCTGTAACACATGAGGATGATGCCGAACGGGCTGCTCGAGCGGCCACACAAATGATGGCAGCCATGCCAAATGTACTCGACAGCATTCAATCTCAAATTGGAATACCCAATTTAGACCTTTCTCAGCGAATTGGAATTAGCTTTGGCTCCGTGTTTGCTGGCTTTGTGGGTTCAGATTGGCGGCATGAGTATACGGTGATGGGTGATGAAGTTAATCTAGCAGCCCGCCTCATGTCACAAGCGCCGTCTGAAAGTATTATCATCTCGACCAATATCAAACGCCGGATTCAGCAAATTGGGGAATTTAAGCAACACGGTGAGGTCCATTTAAAAGGGAAATCCAAACCAGTACCCATCTTTGAATTAACGGCCGTTCATGCTGTTCCGCAACAGCGTCGTGGCTTGCAGGGCATGGAATCCCCGCTTGTCGGTAGGCAAGAAGAAGGGGAACAAGTTCGGGGAAAAATCAATGCTCTTTTTGAAGGCCAAGGCGGTATCGTTTCTATTTTTGGAGATGCCGGCGTTGGTAAAACAAGACTTGTCCTTGAGCAAATTAATCGAATCCATCAAGATGCTCATATCATCAATCTGCGCTGCCTTTCGTATGCAGAAACGGTCTCATACAGCAGCATGCAGGAAATGATTCGGCAACTTTGCCACATTTCACACGAACATAATGAAACACAATCGCTTACTCTATTTGAAGAAACGCTTAGCGTCGTTTGGAACACGTCTGAAATAGCTGAAGAACGGCCGTATTTAGCCAACTTTCTCAACTTCCCCCTCTCTCAACTCGAACATGAAAAGGTCAACTATCTGGATGGTGAAGGGTTACGGCAACGCACCTTTGTCTCAATTTCATCCTTCCTCAAAGCGGTCAATGCAAAACGGCCGTTAGTCATTTTACTGGATGATATGCAGTGGATGGATAAAGCATCTATCGATTTGTTGACCTATTTACTACCACTATCTCAAAATCATTTATTGCTATGGACCCTCCTCTTTAGACCTGAACGTCAAAAAGGATGTTGGTCATTACACGAAAAGCTTAAAGAAGATTTCCCTTCTATCACAAGTGAAATCCAACTCTCTGGACTATCCCAAACTGCATCCACTCAGATGTTATCTAATTTATTAGCCGTTGATAATCTCAGCCCTGAGATTTCAAGCCTTGTGCTGAGTCGGGCAGAAGGAAATCCACTTTATTTAGAAGAAGTCATTCGTTCGCTAATTGATGATGGGTTTTTATTCCAAGATGACGCTGGAGATTGGCAGATTCATCATCAGGCCACTCAATCCGTCCCAGATACCCTTGAGGGGGTGCTCATGGCTCGGCTTGATCGGCTTGAAGAACTGTGTCGTTGGTCGATTCAAGTGGCATCAGTCATTGGCCGAACCTTTCCAATGGATGTTCTTGAAAAGGTAACTTCACAATCAAGCGAACCCAATTTAGACGAACAGCTTACACACCTCAAGCTCGTTGAGATGATTGAAGAAAATCAGCGTCAACCTGAGCTAATCTACAGTTTTATTCACTCCTTACTCCAAGAAGTTGCTTATCGCAGTCAATCGGTGAAAGCACGTCAACAGTATCACCGCTTAATTGCACGCTATTTAGAAAAAGGTCGCTACCAGGGCTGGGGAGATGTAGAAAGCCTCACACCTCTGATTGCCCATCATGCCTACATTGGGGAAGATTGGCCACGCGCCATGTTATATCAAATGCAAACCGGGGAGCATTCTATGACATTATTTGCTAACGAGGAGGCAATTGCCCACTATCTACGTGCATTAGAAAGTGCGCAAAAGCTGCCTGACTCAGAAACGGCCGTTCAACGGCTCAATATTCATCTTTCATTAGGACAAATTTACATTACGACCGATCAATATGAGGAAGCGATCACGCACCTCGACTCGGCGGAAAAGCTTGTTGCTGACTTAGATGACAGCGGTGCTTTTGTGGCCGTATGCCGCTGGCGAACACGACTTCACGAATTGCGCGGTGAATATGATGAGGCGTTTAAGTGGATTGAACAAGGGCTTGACCAGCAGGTTGAAACAGCAGATGTGCCACAAATCATGCTTTTAGCGGGTCTGATTCATATCCGTCAAGGGAACTATGAAGATGCCCTGAGCTACTGCCACACCGTCTTGGATTTAGCCAAACAGCAAAATGGGGTAACGGCACTTGCCCGCGCAAACAATCTGCTTGGTATCACCTATTTACGAAGCGACAGCCAAAAAGCAATTCTCCATTTCCGCTCTGCGTTCGATTTATACAAACAGGCGGGTGACATTTCAGGCCAAGCAACTTCTCATAATTTGATTGCCAATGCATGCTTCAATTTAGGGCGCTGGACAGAAGCCGATTTTCACTATCGTCAAGCCTTAGAGATGTTTGGACAGATTAGTGACACCTACAATCGCATCATGGCTGTTAATAATTTAGGTGGTATTGCACTTAACCAAGGGCAACTTGATGAAGCCTTAGCCTTTTACCAAGAAGGTGTCTCGCTAGCACGCCAAATAGGTGGCTCAGCATGGATGGTTGGCGTCTTTGAGATGAACTTGGGAGCCACCTATTGTCGCCTCAATCAACCCAATATTGCGTTACAACATTTATCCAGCAGTGAAGCTCAATTTAGCCAAGCCGGTTCCAAAGATTTCTTACCTGAAATGATGCGCCATCAAGCTGAAGCCCATTTGCTCACAGATAATTTGGCTGAAGCTGAAGCCATTATCAACAAAGCCTTTGATTTAGCAGAAGCACAGGAAAATCAGGGCGAAATGGGGTGTAGTCAAAGAATTAAAGCTGAAATTTTATTTGATCAAGAACAACCACATCAAGCAATCGATGAGTTAGAACACAGCATTCGATGTTTAGAAAGTGTTGGTGAGCAATATGAACTGGCACGCAGTCGGTTCTCGTTGGCTAAAACGATTTGGCATCATGAAAAGACACCAAAGCGGGTGCATTCCTTATTGGAACAAGCAAAGTCAGTGTTTGAA
>JANQSK010000707.1 GCA_028284105.1 Anaerolineae bacterium | reverse complement strand
ACATCGCCGTCCTCATGATCACCCATGACATGGGCGTGGCCGCGCGGTTCTGCGAGGTCGTCAATGTGATGTATGGCGGGCGAATCGTGGAGTCAACATTTTCTTGTGTTTTTAAAATTTCTAGAAGACGGATGCCATAAATCACCCCACTTGCTCCTGAAATTCCGATTATTAATTTTTTCTTCATGATTGTTTCCTGACCGTGCTGCGTTCTTCTAGTCTGATGAGCACGCTTTATGATTTCCAGAGGTACACGGTCTTATTTTAGTTTATTTTTGCTTCTACTCGATTAAAGCAACCCTTTACTGCCAATAGCTATCTAACGGCCGTTTCCACACATACAACACTACCAAAACCCACCAATTTGAAAAACGGGCTTGACAAACGGACTCGAGTCCGATAACATTTCGACACATTCGGACCACAGTCCACTTACCCAAAAATAATTACAAAAAAGCAGGCTCCCTCCCTGTAATTCAGCCTGCAAACTCAAGGAGAGTTTACTCATGTCTTGGCATATTGATTTAGCCCACTCACACATCTATTTTTCAGTTCGTCACATGATGATTTCAAAAGTTCGTGGCAGCTTTGAAACCTTTGGTGGTGAAGTTTCATTTGATCCCAACAACCTCACCGATACGGCCGTTCACATTAGCATCGATGCAGCCAGCATTGCCACCAAAAATGCTGACCGAGATGGCCACTTAGCTTCACCCGATTTCCTCCATGCAGAACAATTCCCGAAGCTCGTTTTCCAAAGCACAAAAGTTGAACAAATTGATGACGAAACAGGCAAGCTCTATGGTGATCTCACCATTAAAGATGTTACCAAACCCGTCGTTTTGGATATCGAATATGCCGGAACAGCCAAAAGCCCTTGGGGAACCACAAGCGCTGGCTTTTCAGCAACCACCAACATCAATCGCGTTGATTGGGACTTAACCTGGAACCAAGCTCTTGAAACTGGCGGCGTTTTGGTTGGTGAGAAAATTAAAATTGAAATTGAATTGGAATTGGTTCAACAAGAAGAAACTGTTCCCGCTTAAGCTTTGGAACAGCAAGCATCGTAAATCTTTACTAGGCTACTTGTATCAATAGCATTCTGTAAAGATTTACGATGTTTAATGATTAATCCAGTTATCCCCGTAGATACTCCCCAAACCACGCCAACGATTGTGACCATGAATCAGTGGCAGATGCTTCATCATAGCTTGGTCGTGTATCATTAAAAAAGGCATGTTGCGCCCCTTCATACTGTTGGAATTTATTGGCAATGCCATTCTCTTCTAGCACGGCATGAACTGCCTCATATGCAAAGGCCGGAATCCCATCAAGTGTGCCTAAAAAGCTCAAGGTGGGTGCAGAAATGTTTTGAGCTTCTTCTGATGAGACCGGATTGCCATAGTATGGGATTGCTGCGGAAAGATCAGTGCTATTGGCCGCCAGCTGGAAGACTAAGCCCCCACCCATACAGTAACCCGTAGCACCAAAACGGCCGTTTACAAATGATTTCCCCTTTAAATAATCGATTGCTGATTGAAGCTCCCCAACCGCATCACGCATGCCAAGCTCCATCACCTGCTTACGCGCCTCATCTGGTTCTGTTGTGACAACACCGTGATATAAATCTGGAGCAAGCGCAATATAGCCTTCTCTTGCAAAGCGGTCAGCCACATCTTTAATGTGATCATTTAAACCCCACCACTCTTGAATCACAATAATAGTCGCCCGAGGTGTATCTCCTTCTTGATAGGTGAGATATCCCATCAACTCTTGCTCTGGCCCTGGATAAGTGACGATTTGGCTGACCAGCTCTGAGCTTGTGGAAGCAACGGCCGTATCTGCCGATTCATCGACAACGGGAGGTGGATTTTCATTTGGAAAAGCATTACACGCCGCTAATAACGTGTTCGCCGCGGCTAGACTCCCCAAAACGGCCGTGCTTTTTACCAAAAATTGTCGTCGTGAAATACCCCCTACCTGATATTCACGCACAGTCTCCATCAGTTCAATCCGATTCATATGCATTCTCCTTTATAGATTAAGTTCAGTAATAAGGTCTCATGAGTCCAGCATATGTACCATTTTATCCAATAAAAATTCGACAAGTCTTATAAAAATTTAATTTGGAGCATAAAAATCATTCCCTATCCCTGATTTAAACGTCATACAAAACAAGATGATGTTCGGACTCAGTTCATCATAATCGATGTTATTTTGGATTCAACGATCGTTTACCTATTTTTTCTATCTCATATTGGTTCCCAGCAGACCAACACTTAAGTGAAACGAAGTTCCTGTTTTGAACAAAATGACAGCTTCAAATTTCGTTTTCTCGAGGTTCCGAAGCTTTTGCTCAGATGTTTTTCAATTTAGAAACTTCGGAACACATAAAGGATAAATCGATGAATCAATTTAAATTTTTTGTGACCTTTATTTTCATATTCGGGATATTAGGATTGGCGTTTACAACTAAAGCACAATCAAATCAACCTGCCCCGATCTACAACCAAGACTTGCCTAACACCATTCCTAGTCAATATATTGTCGCTCTTGATAAGGATAAAATTGACAATCCAAGCGACGCCATTAACCAGATTACGACTAATTTAAATATTACGCCACAGACTCAATTTGAGCTTAGCGGGTTAGTTGGCTTCTCGGCAAAATTAGACCCATCTCAACTTGAAGAACTCCAATTTCATCCCGACGTTCAATTTATTGAAGCGGATCAAATTGTCGTATTGTTTAAACCAGAATCAATATCAGCACAACAGTCAAGAACCCCAACGTTATGGGGCTTAGACCGGATTGATCAACTCAATCGTCCATTAGACAACGTCTACTCCCCTTTAAATAATGGTGCTCATGTGCACCTCTATGTTGTAGATAGTGGCATCACTTTAAATCATGCAGAATTTGTTGGCCGCATCGGAAATGGTGTTGATTTTGTTGACAATGACACGGTGCCAGCAGATTGCATGGGACACGGCACTCATGTAGCGGGAACCGCTGGGGGTGAAATCTACGGAGTCGCAAATGAAGTCACACTTCATGCGGTTAGGATTTTTGATTGTTTTCAAGGCGCTTCAATCGCCACAACACTTTCCGCTTTAGAATGGGTTGAATTAAATCATGTTACCCCAAGCGTTGTAAATTTAAGCTTTGGCACTCAAGATGCGCCGAGTCCAGCAATTGATTTAGCAACCCAATCTCTTATTTCCACTGGGTTAACCGTCGTTGCGGCTGCAGGTAACAGTAACTCTGACGCTTGTAACATCTCCCCAGCCCGCGTTCCTGGGGCAATTACGGTCGGTGGAACAACTGGAGATGATAGACGCCCAGATTTAACAGATTGGTGGCCTTCTCCTGGTTCTAACTTTGGTAGCTGTGTCGATATTTTTGCACCAGGAACTTCGATTTACTCAGCATTTCATCTTCCTTGGCAAGAATTTGCCTTTATGGATGGTACATCTATGGCTGCACCCCACGTCTCAGGCGCGGCAGCGATGCTGTTATCACTCAATCCATCAGCCACCCCCTTAATGGTTGAGCAATCATTAATTGATTTGTCTACAAAAAACGTTTTGAAGGATATTGGAAATGGGTCACCTAATCGGCTGCTTTTTATTGGCCGACCAGAAATCTCATTATTCAGATGCGAGCCAGGCTCTCAAATTCCGGGCCGTTTCCTTTGCGATCTATTATTTGAAGAGCACAATGCAAGTCGCTCAGTGAGCTGGCAATTTTCACCCAATAACGTCTCAAATGTTTCAATTTCAGATAATGGAGGGATTGTGACAGCTTACGGGAACTGTACTCCGGGTACAACGGTAGCCGTTGATGTAACCATTACTTATCTATTTGGTTTGACCTTAACTGATTCAACCTCATTCCAATGTCATCATGACACCGGAATTTCAAATTAAAACTAATCCATCGATTGAATTAGGATAGGAAGACCTGCATTCTAAAACGGCCGTTTATGAACCTTGTTGTTATAAACGGCCGTTTTCAATTTCCTACGGATTGATCATCAAGACGGCTTTTAACAGCCCATCTTGGCGCTCGTCTAACGCTTGAAAAGCTTTTTCAGTGTCTGCTAGATCAAAAATTTGGACCAGTGGCCTGGTGTCAATCTCCCCTTTTGCCATCATTTCCATTCCCTGGCGCATCGCATCTAGCTTTTCGTCTACTCGACGAACATGGCCATTGACAACATCTATCGCCTTATAGTTCCATAGCTGCATATTGACTGACCGCATCCCATTGTTTGATTGATGATAACCCACCAAAATGATACGGCCGTGTTCGGCCACAAGTTCTGTGCTCAAATCCACAGCACTTTGCACACCTGCCGCCTCAATCACCACATCAAACGGACCGTGCTTCTCTAAAATGGTCTGGGCATCGACTTCAAACGGATTGTACTGTGCCGAAGCGCCAAACTGTTTACTCAAGGCAAGGCGATCTGCCAATGGATCAATTCCAACAATGTCACCTGCAAGCTGCGCACGAGCAATTTGCTGACACACAATGCCCATAAATCCACACCCAATGATAGCCACTTTGTATCCTGGCTTAATACCAAATCGATTCCCTGCATGAACACAACAAGCAATCGCTTCACCTAAAGCAAATGTCGGTTCAACCGACGGAGGTAACTTTACCAATTCAGATGGTTTTGACACAAAATAATCGGCATACACGGGTAATGAAAATGAGGTTACCCAATCTCCATCGCTAAAGCCGGTCACATTTTTCCCAGCCTGCACGACAAGTCCGCTGCCTTCATGCCCCAAACGGCTGTATTCTTTGGCCATCGTACCCCGATTTTGGTAAACAAATAGGTCCCCACTACACACACCGCTTGAGTGCGTTTTGATTAACAATTCATCATCCCCTATTTCAGGGATGGCTAACTCTTGAATTTCAAACCCTTTTTCAGTTAAAACGGCCGTTTTCATCATCCTTTTTTCCTAACTTTGGAGGCCCAAGGTGCTTTTGAAGCAATCGCCTCTCCACTTTGAGTCTATGTCTTAAAGAAAAGGTGTGGCTCAGAGCCATTGAGCCACACCTTCCACGGAGAAGATCCCTTAATTAAAAGGGAAATTAAAAAAAACTTAAAAACCTCAAACGGCCGTGTCAAAAAGACTGAAATTTGCTGGTTTTAGATTAAATATTTCAACTTTTTTCAACTTGACTGAGCCATTCATACAATAAATTTGAATACCATCGGCACCTTTATTTGGGAAAACTCTCTCCCCAAAGGCAACAGCCCCATCGTCTACAAAAAGTTCCACAACCGAGCGGTCAACGTAAAGGTGGAAACAAATCAAATCTTCAGTTGGAGCATAGGTCACCCTATGCATTTTGGAGAAATCAGGGTGAAATTCTGTATGTCCAGATGAGGTCCGATCAAAGAAAAGGCTTTGCTCTTTTAACTTATAGCCAACGGCCGTATATTGCTCTTCATTAACCTGTACACGTATACCAAACTGCTCACAACTTGATGTTAGTTCGAATTGGGCAACGATTTCAACTAACTCCCCGTTAACAGGTGGTTCCCAAACAGATTCTGAGTCGATAACAATATCATGCCACGCATTATAACCGTCACGTAACTTTTTCAACTCCTCAACCGGGCTTTGCACCATTCGAACGCCCTCAGTCGTTTTAATTAAGCCAACCTGACGAGGTAATGAAATGACGCCTCGCCAACTTTTTGAAGGTGTATCATGCGCATACATCATGTTATTCATCCACCCAATCCACAATCGGCGTCCATGTGGCTCATTATTCCATGATTGAGCCGCATAAAAATCAGCACCATAATCTGCCACCAAAGCAGACCCATTTATATTGTGATTTGTGAATGTGTGCCCGTCGAATTGACCTACAAAATATTCAGTTCTAATTCTATCAACTGGGGCACCGTCACCAATACCAACCGTTAAAACCCACCGGCTTTCAGAACTTTCATCTATAGGCAATTGAAACAAATCTGGTGTTTCCAACACACCGTTCTGCCGCTTGTGCCCAACATCAAATAGACTTGCCATCTGCCAGTCGATTAAATTATCAGATGTATAAATCAGGATAACGTGCCCAGCTGCCAACAGCATTACCCAATGCCCCTTGTCATCGCCAGCGTCATACCAACTTACTTTTGGATCACGAAAATCAGGATATTCTTCTAATGCAGGAATAATGGGATTGTTAGCATATTTAGTCCAGCTTCGCCCTTGATCCAAGCTGAAGGCAAGGCTTTGGCTTTCACTCTTTGTGTGAGGAAGGTGATGGGTAAAAAATGCGATCATGGCCTCTTGTCCAAAGCCAGCGCAGTTATGCCAATCAATTACGGCACTGCCTGAAAATATATAGCCTTTCTCATCTGGGGAGAGTGCAATGGGAAGGTGTTGCCAATTCACCAAATCTTGACTTACGGCGTGTCCCCAATGCATAGGGCCCCAACGATCATCGTAGGGATGATGCTGGTAAAAAAGATGATACTCACCTTCATAATAAACTAAACCATTGGGATCATTTATCCAATTTTTTGGTGCGGTAAAGTGAATTAACGGCCGTAAATGCCCCAGTGTCTCTGCCCTTAGATCATCATGTTGTTTAGAATTTAAAGGTAAATCTGTCATGATATTATCCAACCCTACCAATTACATAAGGTCATGAAGAAAGCAGGAAGTTTGCGCCATCCAACAAAAATATATCTAAATCTTTAATGGCAATATCAGCCCCAACCGCAAAAAAACGAAGATGAAAGTCCGATGAATTTGGGAATATGCGTTCACTAAAGGTAATTACACCATCATCAACAAATAACTCAATTGAAGAGCTATCTACAAATAGATGGAGTTGAACCTTTTTTCCAAAATCAACATGCTCTACACGATGTGCTTCACAAAAAGATTCATGAAACGTCGAAATACCAGCATGCGTGCGATCCACATAGATTATTTGCTCATCTGGTTGTATACCAACTGTCGTGAATTCTTCAGGATTTGAATAAACTCGTACACCAAATTCAGAGGCATCAACATTCACCTCTAAATTTGCCACTATTTCTAGCAAGCGTCCCGATACATCAGGAACAAACTCAGAATTCGCTAAAATCGTAACATCTTGCCAGCTATTTCCCTCAAGACGAAGTTGTTCAAGCTCCTTGATAGGGCTTTGAACCATCCGAATACCAGCCGCATGTTGAGTAAGCCTTGCTTCACGTGGCAGGGTCATAGAACCGCGCCATGTTGTCGTTGGAATTTTGAGTGCATACCGCCAATCATTCATCCACGCCAGCCAAAGCTGACGGGTATCTTTTGTGTCACTCCATGATTGGGCCGCATAAAAATCGGCACCATAATCTGCCCAAAGAACTTTCTCTTTAGGATTTTCATTTAAGAAAGCTGCACCATCAAAAGTGCCTACAAAATATTGCATCCCACTGCCGCCCGCTGGTGCGCCTTCACCAAGCCCCACAGTCAAAATCCAACGCGTTTCTTGACTATTTTGAACAGCCAGTTTAAACATATCTGGCGTTTCCCAAACACCGGTGGTGGCACCTTGGTCAAATCCAAATTGACTTGAAATCTGCCAATTGATTAAATCATGGGAGGTATAAAATGAAACAGCATCTCCAGCGGCAACAATCATGACCCAATGCCCTCCCCCATTCTCATCTTCATACCAAAGCACTTTGGGATCACGAAAATTTTTCAAGTTTCGGGGTGTCGGAATGACTGGATTGCCTTCGTATTTGGTCCAGGAACGGCCGTTATCCAAGCTGTACGCTAGCGCCTGACTTTGATTTTCAGTTTTAGGGTCATGGTAAGTATAGAAAACAACCAATGCCTCTGCACCAAAACCAGCCGTATTGTGCCAATCAATGACGGCACCGCCTGAAAATATGTATCCTAAATCGTCTGGGTAAAGCGCAATCGGCAAATGTGTCCAATTCACCATATCTGTGCTAACAGCATGACCCCAATGCATTGGGCCCCAAACAGTGTCGTGTGGATAATATTGGTAAAAGAGATGATACTCACCATCGTAGTAAACCATCCCATTGGGGTCATTCAACCAGCCTTTGGGGACAGAAAAATGGTATAACGGCCGTAATGGTTCAGAAAATTCCATGTTCATGATTTTGAAAATATTGAATCAAAATGCGTTTTGAAAAGCAAAAAATCAAACGTAATCAATGTTTAGTTGGCAAGCAGTAGACGCCTATTCTTGATGGGCCACTATCTATCCCTTTACACCACTCTGAGCAATACTTTCAACAAACGCTCTTTGTAGGAATAGATAAAAAATCAGAACTGGGATTGTAATGATTGATAGGTAAGCCATCACTTCACCCCACGCTACATTGAGCAAGAAGAAGTATGACACACCAATTTGAACAGGGCGGAGTGCCTCAGATTGGACCACCATAATTGGCCAGAGATAATCTCCCCACTTTGCTAAAAAGGTCAAAATAGCAATAGTCGCAAAAACAGGTCCAGAAATCGGTACAAAAATCAGGCGATAAATCTGGAACCAAGAGGCACCATCAATGCGGGCTGCTTCCACCAGTTCATAAGGTAGCGCTCTAAAGGTTTGCACAAACAGGAAGATGTTAAAAGCGCCAGCGATAAATGGGATAATTTGAACGTGATAGGTGTCCAACCAACCATTCACAATGCACATGTTGACGCCTTCTGCACATTCCGTAAAACTAATCCACGGCAATTTACTCACAATTAAGAGCAATGGAATTGCGGCCGTATCAAATGGCACGATAAGGGTTGCAATAATTAAAGCCAGTACAAGCCCTTTACCCTTCCAACGAGGCACCGCTAATGCAAATCCAGCCATTGAGTTAACAATCAGGCTCAACACAACTGTCGTGGTTGTGATAAAAACTGAGTTACCAATGAATCGAGCGATTGGGACTCGATTAAATGCTTCACGATAATTATCAAGTGATAAATCTCCATAAGGCACAAAGGCGAGTAAAGAGCCTGAATCACGCAATAGTTGAGCATCTGGTTTCAATGAAGAGACCAGCATAAAAACGATAGGAAAAATAAAGATAAAGGCAAAAAAGAGTAAGATAAGGTAGCGAACGGCCGTAATCAAGCCATATCTATTTAAAAAATGAATCACGTTAGTAATTGGATTATTATTTTCAACAGGTCTTGCGCTCATAATTAGTCTGTCTCCCTCGTTAATGCCCACTGAACCAGTGCAATAATCAATACCATCACAAAATAAAAGAGTGATATAGCAGAACCACCAGCAATATCTTGTTTATGAAAACCTCGCTGGACAGCTTGATGAATCACCGTTGTTGTTGAATCAAGGGGGCCACCACGGGTCATAATATCGACTTGAGTAAATAAGCCAAAAGCCGCCATAGTTATTGTGATCAAAATAAAAATAAAGGTGCTACGCAGACCAGGCCATGTTACATAGCGGAATTTTTGCCAAGTTGTTGCACCTGCAACATCAGCCGCCTCATACAACACGCCAGGAATCGTTTGCAAACCCGCTAGCCAAATAACCATGTGAAAGCCAACGCCTTGCCAGATTGACATAATGATAATGGCGGGCATTGCAGTATATTGATTACCTATCCAGTCGATCGGTTGAAAATTTATAAATGGAATAAGCCCAAGCAAGCTATTAAGTAAGCCATTATTGCCATCGTAAATAAATCGCCACAAAATAGAAACAATAACCATTGAGATGACAACTGGAACAAAATAGATAGCTCGAAAAATATTTATCCCTTTGAGCTTTTGGTTTACTAAAATTGCTAGAAAAAGCGCTAATCCTCCCTGAACAGGGATAACAATAACAATAAAGTAAAAGATATTAACGAGAGAACGTACAAAAACGGCGTCCCCTGCTAAAAGCGTATATTTCGTAGTGCCTCGTACAAACGAAAAGGATTCTTGTAGCCCATTAAGTTCAGGATACTCAGGATTATTTCTGACAAAGTTGCGAACACGAGGAAATACCATATTTCCTTCTTCGTCTAAAAGTGGTGCACCTGTTTCAGAATCTATCTCTGCTTGGATTGGAAATACACGTAAACGAAATAAGCTTTCAAAGTTACGCCCACCAACAAATTCGGTGGGGTTGGGTGAGATGAGGCGTTGATTGGTAAATGAAAAACCAAGACCCATCGCAATCGGAACAATTAAAAATACAATAATCAATAACAGAGCCGGTGCAATCATAAGCCAGCCCGCCAATGATTCACGCCTTTCTAGGCGTTGTTTATATCTTTTGGCAGCGGTTTGGTCGTAAACAACCGATCCTTCCCTAGAGGTCGTTGCACTCATTTTCTCTTCCCCTTTTCCTTGGGACAGTCATCAGAGTTCAGTATTCAGCCACACACTTAATGTGGCGACTGAATACTGACATCTAAAATCTAAATTTTAATAACAAATGGTAGTAGGAAAATGCTGACTTTTACTTTCCCAGTTTAACGAGCGCCTGTTGCAATCTCGTCATTTTGAATGTCTGGGCCAACAACTGAGCCATCAAAGCCATAGTTATTATTGGCTTCCAAGTCCGCGTTGATTTCATCAGCCGCAGCATCTAACGCGTCAATCACGTCAGCACCATTAGCAATATCAGCCAATGCTTTTTCAAAGGTCAAAGCAGCTGACAAGTAGGCAGGTGTTGGAGGACGTAAGGTTCCCTGTGTGTTGCTGTATTCAAAGAAGATTTCCAACGGACCGCCAGGAGCGTAGTTTGTTGTTAATGCGGCAGCGCTAGGTGTTGCTGGAATCAAACCAATCCCCTCTGTGAAAGCAGCTAGATAT
>JANQSK010000692.1 GCA_028284105.1 Anaerolineae bacterium | reverse complement strand
GGAGGGTCTGAATCGAGGTTTGTAGGGAATGAATAACCATCCGCAATAGCTGCAATCGTGTTTTGTAGTTTCCTATCTGAGATGTTGCCGCTTTGGACTGCATTCAAAAGAATGGGGTACATTTTTTCAACCATCACAAGCCGATTAACCGTTTCCATTGGACGCCCAAAAGCTGATGAGATTTGAACTAAATTAGCGATCCGATCTTTGTCCGTTTGATTGGTGCCTGCCCCATGGAATAACGCAGGGCTAAAAAAGACCATATCCCCTTTTTGGAAGGGAATTTGAACGTGATTTTCATCAAAATATTGAGCAAACTCTGGTTCTCGGAATGCTAAATAACCTGCATCGTATTGTTGAGAATAAGGTAAAAAGAGAGTTGGCCCCATTTCTAAGGGCATATCTCCGTGAGCAATCGCACCTTGCAAAGTGAGATATTGAGACATCACTTGGGCATGGGCTGGAAAGTGTTTTATCGTTTGGCGTGATTGAAATCCAAGATGATAATCTCTGTGTGAAGATTGTGCGGCACTACCTGGCTTAACATTGTTCATTTGAGCGGTGATTTGGTAAAAAGGCCCCAGCCATGCTTCACAAGCTAACGCTAAAAATGGATTTCCATAGTAGTCTACAAAAAGCTCAGGCGCATATTCACACGCTTTTTGAATAGAGTTCCAAATTCGTTCGTTTTGTCCAAAATGATCCCCTTGCCCTGCTCCTGCAGCTTTTTCATCGGCCACTATTTGCTTAAGAACTTTAGTGCTGGCGTCGATTACGGCCGTATCTTCATAAGCACCACTAATGGCAAATACACCAGGCCCATCCTTCAAGCAGCGAGTAAATTCAGCCCGAATCTTTTCATCACCACCTTCACTTTCAAGGATTATCCGCAAAGAGTCCCCAGAATAAACGACAATATTATTTTCAACTTTTTGTGCTAATGGATAATCCTCCAGTTTTGTACTTTGATTACAAATCTCATTGAATTCGATTAAATCTAAATCTGCTTTTGAATAATAGGTGGGAAGCATTTTGAACTGACTCATTATTAACCTTTCTCTTTATTTAATGGAATCTCTCTAAATTTAACGGGTTTGGTCATATTATAGAATTAATTGCTATATTAGCAACATATATTTCTATATTAGAAATAAGTGCCCAAAGCTGGACATTTTCTTTGTTTGTTGCATAATAAGCAACGATATCTCAAATTTAAGTCATACCATTTTTGGAGAATATATTGAGCGAAGTACAAACATTAGCAAGAGGGCTACGCATATTAGATTTGTTAGCAGCCGCCGAAGAAGGACTTTCCACAACGGAATTAGCAAACGAGCTTGGGATAGATAAAAGTATTATTTCAAGACTTCTCCAAACACTAGTGCAATACGGTTACTCAGAACGAAATGAACAAACTCGAAGGTATTACCTTGGTAACCATGTACAAGAAATAGGTAGACAGGCAGGGCAATATAGTTCTCTTCGAGAAATCAGTGAACCTTATTTACAACAGCTGGGAAAAGAAACCGGGGAAAATGCCCATCTCTCAGTCTATTCAGGTAGGCAAGCATTAACCATTGCAGATGTACCCTCAACTGAACCGCTCAGGGTCGTCAGCGAGGTGGGGCGTCGGGTGCCACTTCATTGCTCAGCAATTGGCAAATGTCTTCTGGCCTTTTCAGAAATCCCGCTACCAATTGAGTTTCCTCGTTTTACAGAAAGAACAATCATTAATTCAGCACAACTTCAGCTCAACTTAGAACAAGCAAGATTACAGGGATATGCATTAGACGATGAAGAATTAACGCTTGGCGTTAGAGGATTAGCTACCCCAATTCGGAATCGCGAAGGTCGTACTATTGCCACTGCGGGGCTTTCAGGACCTTCTGTTCGGCTAACTTTAGAATCTATTCCTCATTTAACTCAGCTTTTGATCAAAACTGCAAATGAAATTTCATCTGTTCTTGGATATATGCTAACAGATCAATAAACAATCTAATCGATAAATTATTGGTTCACCAAGAAACGTTCAAGGATTTAAGGGCATGGAAATGGTATGAGTTTTTATAGGTAGGTTCTTCAATCAAGCTTAGTTTGGGGAGCCGGTTAAGCAGAAGCGGCAATGAGGTTTGCAGTTCCAATCTGGCTAATGGTGCACCAATACAGAAATGAATCCCACCACCAAATGATACATGCTTATTTTTTTGACGTCTTAAATCAAGTTGATTGGGATTATCAAAAGCAACTGGATCGCGATTCGCTGCCCCTAACAATAAGGCAACCTGTGTCCCAAAGGGAAAATGATGCCCTTTGTACTCTAAATCTTCAAGCACCCAACGATTAAACAAATGAAGTGGTGTATCAAAACGGAGCAATTCTTCAACGGCCGTTTTTCCCACTGCTGGATCGCTTCGCCACAATTCAAGCTGTTCTGGGTTCTTTAATAGCGCATAAACGCCATTTCCCACAACATTCACCGTCGCTTCATGACCCGCATTAAGCAACAAAATACAAGTCGATATCAGCTCTTTTTCAGTTAATTTTTCCCCAGATTCCTCAACTTCAATAAGCTTTGAAATCAAATCATCCTCAGGTTTTTTTCGACGAAATTCAACGAAATCTCGAATGTAGGCCACAAACTCTTGGGCAGCTTGAACCGCATTTTTTTCCTGCTCCGCTGAACGACCCAATTCATACATGCCCACCATCGCGTGAGACCAATTCAGCAAGTCATCACTATTTTCTGTGGGCACACCGAGCAATTCTGCAATCACAAAAACGGGGATCGTCGTGGCAAATTTATCTAACAAATTTGCCTGACCCTGACCTTCCATTTCATCAATCAATTGATGGGTTAGGGTCTCAACACGTCCACGCAAACGTTCAATTTGGCGGGCCATAAATGCTTTCTGAATGAGTCCCCGAATACGGGTATGATTCGGAGGTTCAAGTTCAAGTATTGAATGATCATCCACATCGTAAAACGGCCGTAAATCCTCTCGCTCAGGTGGCCACCCTAACTCTTCCCGTGTGGCCAAATGCAATATTTGACGTCCAAAACGGCGATCTCGAAACAAGGCGTCAACATCTTCATGAGCCACAAAGCAATAAAACCCAAATTCCTCCCAGTAAAAGATGGGCGCTTTTTCTCGCAGCTCATCATAAAAAGGGTATGGATTATTATAAAAAATCGGATCTCGCGGATTGAGAGAAACCCGTTTTGTTTTCATATCTATTTTGAGAGGGGAATTCATATTAGTTCTTGGGTGGCTTTGCAATAAAGGCTTGTTTGGCGTGTCGGTCAAATCCGACCGATTCATAAAATTCAAATGTTTTTTCGTTGAGACGTCCCGTCATGAGCATCACTTTGTAACAGTTATTTGACCAGGCTATCTCCAGGGTGTGTTGGAGCAATTTACTGCCGTAAGCATTGCCACGAAATCCTTCATGCGTCACGACATTCTCGATCACACCATAAGGGCGACAACCCCGAGTCAAATTCGGCACGAGCACCAAACAGCAAGAACATATCAACTGCTCATCCACATATCCACCTAGTGCAAAAAAATCAGGACTGGACTGAATATGTTGCCATACCGTTTCAACGATTCCTGAGTCTGGTAAAGGGTCATCCTGTTGATGCAAATGTGCATACAAGGCCAACAGCGCCGCTAAATCCCCTTCCCCAATCTCTCGAACAAACATAGTAAAAAAGGATAAAGGAAAAAGGATGTGGGTAGAAAATTTATCCTTTACCCTTCATCATTCATCCTTTAATCATTATTCTTTCTCATACGGTTGGCCATCAGCGGCAGGCATTTGGCCTTTACCCACTAAACCTGCAAGCACAACCATCGTGGCGACGTATGGGAGCATCAATAAAAATTCTGAAGGAATCGGAAGGCGTAAAATAGCCAGCTTTGTTTGGAGAGCATCCGCAAAACCAAAGAGCAAGCCAGCACCAAATGAACCAATGGGGTTCCAATTACCAAAAATCATCGCTGCCAGACCAATAAATCCGCGACCAGCAGTTAATCCTTCATCAAAACGAGGCACAGACCCCAGCGTAAAGTAAGCACCCGCTAAACCAGCCATCGCACCACTGCACAAAACAGAAATCCATCGCGTCCGAAGCACATTAATACCTAATGTATCAGCCGCTTTAGGATACTCACCAACTGAACGTACTCGCAGTCCCCACTTGGTGTAATAGAACAT
>JANQSK010000661.1 GCA_028284105.1 Anaerolineae bacterium | reverse complement strand
GCATATTGATACCCACCATACGATAGAAGACGTTGGGATTGTCCTTGGTAAAGCAATTGATGATGCCCTTAGTGACAGGAAAGGAATCTTTCGAATGGGGCATGCTTATGTGCCGATGGATGAATCGTTAGGATTTGTAGCCCTAGACTTTAGTGGACGGCCGTATACCGTTTTTGAAGCTAGCTGGAATACACCTGCAATCGGACAGATGCCAACTGATTTGGTCCAGCACTTCTTTGAGTCGGTGGCTGTTCACGCACGTCTGACGCTCCATGCCAAAATAATTCATGGGCGAAATGATCACCATAAAGCTGAAGCGTTGGTTAAAGCGCTTGGTCGAGCGATGCGACAGGCTGTGGCTATCGACGAGCAGCGAAAGGGTGTTGCTTCAACAAAAGGGACCGTGACGGCATGAGCAAAATAAAATTGACCATGATTGATTATGGGGCCAGTAATTTGCGTTCGGCCTATAAGGCTTTTGAAGCCGTGGGCGCGGATGTACATGTCACATCTGATCCTGATGAAATTTTGGCAGCCACACGACTGACCTTGCCTGGTGTCGGTGCTTTTGGATCTGGTATGGCTGCTTTGCGAGCTAGTAAAGTGGATACGGCCGTTAAACAAGCTGTTAAAAACGGCAAACCACTTTTAGGTATTTGCGTGGGTATGCAGTTCCTTTTCGACGAAGGAGATGAAATGGGTATTCATGAGGGATTGGGCCTTATCCCCGGAAAAGTGACACGATTTCCAGATAATGGCCTAAAAGTGCCGCACATAGGCTGGAATCAAATTCATTTTAAAAATGATCATCCCTTATTAGCGAATGTTCCTCAAAATAGCTATGCGTACTTTGTTCATTCTTATCATTGTGTTCCTAAAGATAGTGTTGATATTGTGGCCTCAACCCCCTATGGCGATCCTTTTCAGCCATTGTTGGGCGGGGGAATGTCTACGGCATTCAATTCCATCCTGAAAAGAGTCAGACGACAGGCCTTCAAATTTTACGTAACTATTTAGAGATGTGTTCATGAGTTTTACAATATTTCCTGCAATTGATTTGCGAAACGGCCGTGTTGTGCGGCTTAAATATGGTGACCCAAATCAACAAACGACATTCAGTGATGACCCCGTTGCTATGGGGGAGCGGTGGTTAGCTTCCGGTTCAGAGTGGCTTCACATTGTGAATTTAGACGGCGCATTTGATGAAGCCGGTCAAGTAAATTGGGAAATCTTGCCATCCTTGGCGAATCTGCCCTGCAAACTTCAATTTGGTGGTGGGGTGCGTTCCCTAAATGATGTAGAAACAGTCTTGAATACAGGCGTTGATCGGGTGATTTTAGGGACAGTGGCGATTGAAAATCCTGACTTGGTTAAAACGGCCGTTTCCCAGTTTGGGGCAGAGCGCATTGTTGTGGGTATCGATGCCCGAGATGGCCGTGTCAAAACGAGAGGGTGGCAGACAGATACGGCCGTTTCTCCCGCTGAACTTGGCAGGCAGATGGCGGAAAATGGCGTAAAAACCGTTGTATATACTGACATTAATCGTGATGGTGTTTTGACGGGTGTGAATGCGGAAGCAACCGTTCAGTTAGCACGTGACACGAATTTAAACGTCATTGCTTCTGGTGGCGTTGCTTCATTTGAAGACATATCAAAATGTCACGGCTTTGCAGATGAGGGTGTAGTCGGTGTGATCACGGGTCGCGCTATTTATGACGGACGGATTGATTTAAATGAGGCATTCAATCGTTTAAAAGAACTAGCAGGATAATTCCATGTATCAGTGGCTTTTATTTGATGCAGACAATACCCTATTCGACTTCTCTTTAGCTCAGAAAAAAGCGTTCAAGGCAACTTTTCAAATTGAAGATTTACCTTACTCAGATGAGATTTATCAATCTTATGAAAAAATCAACCACTCAGTTTGGGAAGCATTTGAAAGAGGCGAAATTTCATCTGATGAGATAAAAACCATTCGCTTTTTGCGCTTGTTTGAGACGGTTGGCGTCCAAAGAGATGCAATCCAATTCAGTCAAACTTATACAACGCAACTGGGATTGTGCCATGATTTGATTGCTGGTGCAGAAGAATTGCTCTCTCATCTTTCATCAACCATTAACTTAGGATTGATCACAAATGGGTTGGCTACTGTACAAAGATCGCGCTTGGGGCGCTCGCCGATTAAGAAGTTTTTTGATCCCGTGATCATTTCAGAGGAAGTTGGCGCAAAAAAACCGGAAGCAAAAATTTTTGATGTTGCATTTGAAGCGATGGGAAATCCATCTAAAGAAAGCGTCTTAATGATTGGGGATAGTTTATCCTCAGATATTTTGGGTGGCATTAATTACGGAATTGATACTTGCTGGTACAATCCATACAGTAAACCGAATCATGATCAGTTGGGGTTTACTTTTGAGATTCAAGCATTAAAACAACTTCCACCATTGGTGCAAAAGCATGTATAGGAGACAAAATGCTGGCTAAACGCATTATTCCTTGTTTGGATGTAAAAAACGGCCGTGTTGTTAAGGGGATCAACTTTGTAGAATTACGAGATGCTGGTGATCCTGTTGAGCAGGCCAAAGTATATGATGCTGCTGGCGCAGATGAGCTGGTGTTTTTAGATATCACGGCCACACATGAAGCGCGGAAAACTGTTTTAGATATGGCGCGTGCAGTGGCCGATCAGGTCTTTATTCCTTTTACGGTCGGTGGTGGCATTCGAACCGTAGACGATATGCGTGAGATGCTCCGCTCAGGGGCAGACAAGGTCAGTATCAACTCTGCTGCGGTAAAAAATCCCACCGTCATTTCTGAAGGTGCTGAGGCATTTGGGAGTCAAGCGATTGTGGTGGCTATTGATGCCAAAATGATAGAAAACGGCCGTTGGGAAGTGTTTGTTAGTGGTGGTCGAAAACCGACCGGTTTAGATGCTGTAGAATGGGCAATTGAAGCTGAACGTCTCGGGGCTGGTGAACTGTTGCTAACTAGTATGGATGGAGATGGAACCAAGGAAGGGTACGACCTTTCATTGACAAAAGCGATTTCAGAAGCCGTTAATATCCCCGTCATTGCGTCGGGAGGTGCAGGAACCAAGGCGCATTTTGCCCAGGCATTAACGCTTGGTGGGGCTGATGCTGCATTGGCTGCCTCCCTATTCCATTACAAAGAGCTTTCAATTCAAGAAGTAAAAGATTATTTAACTGAACAAAATATTCCAGTAAGACCCTTCCGAACCTATGATGAACTTAAAATTTGATGATCGTGGCCTCATAACTGCCGTTGTTCAAGATGCCCAAACACATACAGTATTGATGGTGGCTTGGATGAATCAAAAAGCACTTGAACTTACACAACAAACAGGTGAAGCACACTTTTGGAGTCGGAGTCGTCAAGAGCTTTGGCACAAAGGTGGAACGTCGGGAAATGTGCAAAAAGTGCAAGAAATTCGTGTGGATTGTGATGCTGATACGCTTTTATTGTTAGTTGATCCAGCCGGCCCTGCTTGCCACACTGGTGAAACATCATGCTTCTTCCAAAATTTGGATTAAACAAAGAACAAAGTGATTTTGAAATAATGTGTTCAAATACAGAACATTACTTAACTTATTAGGAACTTAAGAAAGAATGACAGAGACAATACAAACACTACAGGCTGTAATCCAAGAGCGCAAAGCAAACCCAAATGCGAACTCTTACACCGCTTCCTTATTTCGCGATGGGGAAGATGAAATATTAAAAAAAATCGGTGAAGAATCAGTCGAAGTTATCATTGCAGCCAAGGGTCAGGGCAACCAGAGAATCATTGAAGAAACAGCTGATCTTATTTACCATACCTTAGTCATGCTTGTCGAAAAAGGGCTAGTATGGGAAGATGTTCTGACGGAATTATCCAAACGTAGTCGGTAATAGTTAAAATGAGCGCAACGGTAAAAACGGAAACTAAACGTATAGTCGACATTGAGGAGGGACGGGCATTTATTGTCACTGATCTTCATGGCGATTGGGATGCGTACCGTCGATATCGTGACCGATTTTTTGAGCTCGAGGCCAAGAACCAAGCTGACTTCTTCTGTGTTTTAGGGGACATGATTCACTATTCAGGCCCGGAAGAGCAGGACGCCTCGGTTGATATTGTTTTAGACCTCATCAAATTAAAAGAGCAACATCCTGAAAAGATAGTTTGTGTCTTAGGTAATCATGAATTACCGCATATTTATAGCATTACCTTACAAAAAGGGAATGAGTTCTTTACGCCACGGTTTGAAAAAAGCTTAGGAGAAAATCGGGAAAAGATTGTCTCCTTTTTTGATTCCCTGCCGTTCTATTTGCGCACTGGGGCTGGTGTGACGCTTTGTCACGCTGGCGCCACAGCCGCTATCAGCCAAAAAGAAGGGCTAGAGCGATTGAGCCATTTCTCTCACCAATCGTTGCTTGAGAAAGCACGAGAATCGGTCACGCCAGACGAACGGCCGTCTTTGATGCGTGCCATGCGAAAACTCCATAATCGCACCTACAATGAAATGGCTCGAAACTATTTTGATGTGTCCGGTGTCGAAGACCCCCGGTACGATGATTTTTTGGTTGGAACTGTCGCCAGCAGCAGTAATCCTGACTTCAATTTACTTTGGGACGCTCTTTTTACGCGCAATGAAAAAGAATACGGCCGTCAGGGATACAAAGTGATTTTGGAGTCGATGCTTCTTACATTGAGCAAAGAGTACAATCACCAGCGCTTCCTCGTTTCAGGTCACATCAATGTTCGCGGTGGTTATGAAATTATTAATAACATCCAGCTTCGGTTAGCAAGCGCTAAGCATGCATCTCCAAGAGAAGCTGGAAATTACCTCCTGCTAGATACCCAAGAAAATTTAAAGTCAATTTCTGATTTAACGAAGAATTTGGGGTCGGTGTTTAGTTAGAACACCCATTTGGAAGGCTTGATACTACCCAAAGAAGCCAGTTGATTTCCCTTTGTTTTTGTTAATTTCAACCAGCATTTTTTCAGTTCTATCGAGGCTTTTGGAATCCTTGAGTTGGGTATACCCTTTTTTGGCTCGTTCCGCGTGTGGTTGTGCCTTGTCCCATTTGCCTTGGCGACAAAAAATATAAGCCGTTCTATAGCTGATTTGCGTCATCAGCTCAATGCTTTTAGCTTTTCTGGCTGCGCTTAAAGCACGGTCCATATTGGTATTGGCGCGCCATTTTTTGCCTTCTAGATGTTGAACCATCCCGATATTGCTTAAGCTCATTGCCTCAATGTCGTTCAAATTGAATTGCTTACCAATATCCAAAGCTTGTTTGTAGAAATCATGGGCAAGTTTTAAATCACCACCGTCACGGGTCACATCACCCAAATGATTTAGTGCCTCTGCTTCACCAGCTTTGTTTTCATATTTCCGATGAAGCTTGAGTAAGTTTTGATAGGTGTTTATGGCTGCTTGCCATTGTTTTGTACGCTGGTTAATCGCACCAATTTGCTTTAAGGTGCTTGCTTGGGCATCGATGTCGTCAAGCTCTCGAGAAATTTGCAGGCTTTCCTGTAGATAATCAGCCATACGGCCTAAATCACCCCAAGCTTCATAGGCCAAGCCTAGCTTGAGAAGAATTTCTCTTTGAATATCAGGTTTGTTTTGTTCTATAGACAGATCCCTAGCCCGTTTAAGAATGCGAGCCGCACTCATAAAATCTCCACGACCTATCATGGACTCACCCAATCTTATGGACGTTCTCAATAGTGCGGATTGGTCTCCTGTGCTATGGATAGCCTTTAAAGATTCTTCATAGCAAATTTGGGCTTCTTCAGGATCATCATTTTGAAGATAAATATCTCCTAATTTATTCCAATTCCGAATTTGCCGCCGTAGATCATTATTGTCCTGAGCAATTTTTAGGGAACGATTGAATAATTCAATCGCTTTTTTGCTGTTTTTTTGTTGAAGGAAAAGCTCTCCAAGATTAAGAGCAACTTCACTTTCCCCAATAGGGTCACCAATTTCTTTCGAAATTTCCATAGCCTGTTGGAAAAGCGTGATGGCTTCTTTGCTTTCACCCGATTCTAGATAGACCAAACCCATGCTATTCAGAATGCGTTCGACCCTAGCCCGGTCACCAATCTCACGAGCGATTGTGAGAGAGCGCTTGTAAAAAGAAACCGCCTGTTCAATATTTTGCATTTGGCGATAGGTGTCACCTAAGCTGTGTAACGAAGCTGCTTCTTGGAAGCGATCGCCAAGCTCTTGGAAGATAGCAAGCTCTCTTTCATGAAGACCAACGGCTCTTTCAGGGTTCTTTTGGCGTAAGTAGACATCACCTAATCGGCCAAGGGCTCTTCCTTCTTCTGCTAGATCATTTATCTCTCGAGCAATCGCGAGATGCTCTTCATGGAATTCAATGGCGCGGTCGAGATAGCCTAACGACATATAGGCCAACCCCAAATTGCCTAAGCCAGCCCCTTCAAGCTCATCTGACTGATTTGAACGGCCGATATTGACAACCTGTTCAAAATACATCACCGCAACATCTAATTTGCCAATGTCTAAGTAGGATAAACCCATCGTGTTATAAGAATGACCTGCCGCGATGCGATCATCCCGGGTTTCTTCTTCAGATGATTTCTCTGTGGGAACCGGTTTGCCCGTGAGGATTTGATACGCTTTACCAAAGGCGTCTGCAGCCTCTCCCCAATTGCGGAATCGTTTTTCGCGATTAGCATTCAAACATTTTCGTAAAACCGTCAGTACAGGTTTAGGGGTGTCTGCCGGCGGGGATTTTATTTTGCCTGTGAGGTGAATAGAGCGAATA
>JANQSK010000629.1 GCA_028284105.1 Anaerolineae bacterium | reverse complement strand
AAAACATCTTGAGCATACAAGCTCTGGTCAGATCATCGACTCCGTCGAAACCCCATTTCTCGCCTCACCCGTTCGGATTCCAATCGTTATTGAAGATTTATCAAATCGCATAATAGGACAGCTAGAAACAGCAAACTCTCTTTTGTTATTTATCGAAATGAGTTGGTCTCTACGGACACCGTCTGGGGCAGTCTACCTTCGAGAATTTGAGGCTGAAATTGAACGGATTTCAAATCAGTTCCCTGTCAAAGTCATTTGTCTCTACAATCAAAAAATCATGCTTGATCGGCAGTTGATGATTGGGATACAGACACATCATCAGCTTCTTGGTGAAAATGGTGCCGTCACCAATCCTCACTTTGTCCCACACGGCATTTTTTCAAATCGTGATTTACGCGGTCAGTTTGAACATTGGTTGCAACACCTTATCCCTTCTGCAGTACCTTCTCCATCCGTATCCACTACAGTCAATCACAGATACAATTTGGAAGCTGAGCCTCAACTGATTGCCCAATCCCTTGATGAAGGTCGCTGGAAGATTCGATGTTTTGGTGGATTACGCGTCTACCGAGCAAACGGGGCTTCCATTCAATGGAATGTGGTAAGTGGAGCCACTCGAAAAACCAAGACATTATTTGCCTTCTTGCTTTTTCGGGGAGACCGTGGAGCGACTGCTGAGGAAATCACTGACTTACTGTGGCCTGATGCAGAAAATCCCAAACAAAGTCTCAATCGTCTTTATCATACGGTGCGCTGCCTGCGCAAAGCACTTTCTCCTCATTTAGAGGACAGCAAACAATCCCCTTTTGTGCTTCGCGAAGATCAACGCTACTTTTTAGCCTTGCCTCCTAACTCATGGCTTGATCTCCCTATGTTTCAAGAGCTTTGTTACCGTGGTCGGGGCCTTATGAGGCAACAAAATTGGGAAGAAGCAATCATCTGCCAAGAATCTGCAAAGCGACTCTACACAGGTGATTTATTAGAAGACATCCCTGACAAATACGCTGCTAATCGCGACATTGACTGGTGTTGGAGCCAACGATATTGGTATCGGCAAATGTATGTCAAACTGCTTATTAATTCGGCTGAAGGCCATTTTCACACCAACCAAATCAGCAATGCCTTAACGATCTGCGACGAAGCCTTACAGTTAGATCCAGTGAGCGAAATTGCCCATCAAGAAAAAATGAGAATCTTAACGTCGGTCAATCGCCGAGATGCCGCCAAGCGTCAATATCGCATGTACAAAAACGCTTTGAAACAGTTCAATTTGGGTGAACCCACCTCAGAATTTGAATCCTTTTTCTCTACCCTCAACCTCTAATTTTAACCAAACCCCAAAAACTAAAGAAGAACTAAAGATTTGCCTATATACTGACCCGTAGCGAAAGGTGCTTTGGGTTTTTGTGCCCATTCTCCTTTTTTAGAGAAAGAGAAAACAATTTCCGACAGACAAACACAATTTGATAGTCAGCGAACTATGAGAGAAGAGATCAAGGGGATCATTTTTGATATTGACGGCACCATCCTGCGGGGGTCAACGCTCATGCCGTTGGTCTCTGAAACTTTGCGTCAACTGCGGGCAAGCCAAATCAAAATTTGCTTTCTTACAAATGATAATCGTGTCTCCATTTCACAATGGCTTAAACGTTTTCGCACGCTTGGAATAGAAGCTTATGAAAATGAAATTGTGACCTCAGCCACCATTGCGGCTGAAGCTGTTGCTCAATTTTCGCCACAGGGGGCTGTTCTCATCGCGGGAGATGCTGGGCTAAGGGAAGCATTACAAGCTCAGAATTTAAGGCTTATTGAATGGGAGAGCGGTATTGAGGCAGACATCATAGTTATGGGCAAAGATCCAGACTTTGATCAACATCGACTCAATCTCACCTGCCAACAGATTTGGAATGGCGCCAAATTTTTCGCAACAAACAATGACCGCAAAATGCCCGTCGCAGATGGGTATATTCCTGCAACGGGGGCGATGGTTCAGGCGGTTGCATATGCCACAAGTACTGAGCCAATCGTAACTGGAAAACCTTCCATGTATGCAGCCGAATCGATTCTTAAGCGTATGAATTTAATGCCTGATCAAGCAGTTATTGTGGGTGACTCTCTGACCTCAGATATCAAACTTGGCAAAAATGCCAAGATGCGGACTGTGTTGACATTGACGGGCACACACGGCCGTTTTGAGGCAAGCGCATTACCCAACGATGAGCAGCCCGACCACATTATTGAAGATTTGGGAGAATTGATTCCCACTTTATTTGGAGAACCAAACCATGATTAACCAATCTGCAAATCCAGCAGACCTTTACGATCCGTTTGACATGAGCGATCCATTTCCATTCTATGAATATGCACGGCGTGAAGCGCCCGTGTTCTGGAACGAAGAGATAGGGTGTTGGGTCGTGACGCGTCATGAAGATGTGAAGACTGTATTTAAAAATTTATCCATTTTTTCTTCTAAAAATACGGGTTCTTCAGTTCGACCTCACAGCCCAGCTGTCCAAAAAGTATTACACGATGGCGGCATGAACATCACCTCAGGCATGTCAGGACGCATGCCACCTGACCACACCCGTATTCGCAGCTTTATCAACAAAGCGTTCACACCACGAAGAACGGCCGTTATGGAGGCACCCATTCGAGCACGCGTGATTGAGATGCTTGGCGAATTCAAAAACGGCCGTGCGGATTTAGTCAAACAACTCACATATGATTTACCGGCTCTCGTTGTCTTTTTACTGCTAGGTGTCCCAGATGAAGATGTGCCTGATGTTAAACAGTGGGCACTCGCACGCATGGCCTTTCAATGGGGTGACCCCTCAGAGGATGAAAAAGTCGAGCTTGCTAAAGATATGGTCAAATATTGGCAATATTGCCTCAACCTCATCGACCAGCGATTTGAAGAAACTCGCGATGATTTGCCCAGTGATCTTGTCCGCATTTACAACGAAGGTGACAAGTCTATCACGCGAGAAGAGATGGCTTCGGTTTGCTACACTATGCTATTCGCCGGGCATGAAACAACTAGCAATGTGCTGGCTGAAGGCATACGCGTCATGCTTTCTCATCGTCACTCTTGGGAAGCCATTTGTAAAGATCAGGCACTCATTCCGAATGCCGTCAACGAAATGCTTCGCTATAGCCCCTCCATTTTTGCTTGGAGGCGTATTACAACCCAACCTGTCACCTTGGGAGGTGTCGATTTACCAGTAGACGCCCCGCTTGTTGTTGTTATCGGTTCAGCCAATCGAGATGAAACATGTTTTGCCAACAGTGAAACATTTGACATCTTGCGAGATGACACCAAAGAGATGATGACGTTTGGGCATGGCGTGAAATATTGTTTGGGCGCCCCCCTCGCCAGATTAGAAGGAAAAATAGTGCTTGAAGAGCTAACAAAACGATTCCCCTCCTTGCGTTTAGCTGCTGATCAAACTGTTGAATACCGATCAAATTCCGCGATGCGCGGCCCTAAATCAGTCATTGTTGAATGGGATGCAGATTCTAATGAATAACCTAGAAAAATATATATTAAATTTTGAGAATTGTGACAAAAGTCAACATCATCGCGTGGGTGGGAAATGTGCCAGCCTGGGCGCTATGATCAAGGCTGACGCGCCTGTCCCACCCGGTTTTGCGGTTACGGTTGAAGCGTATTCAGCTCTGCTTGACCAAAATGGATTACGCGACCGTATTTCTGAGGAAATTTCACAAATCGATCAATCTTCCGTTACGAGTGAAGCTGAGCACGGTGAAGCTTTGCGAGATATGATTCTGGCTGAGCTCATTCCAGCAGAAATAGAAACGGCCGTTCGGCAAGCCTACGACGAATTGTGCCAAGCCAACAATTCAACTGAACTACCCGTTGCCGTTCGCTCCAGCGCGACGGCTGAAGATTTACCGAACGCCAGTTTTGCTGGACAACAGGATACCTACCTTTGGATTATGGGCGCAGAGGCTGTCATTGAACATGTTCACAAATGTTGGGCAAGCCTCTTTACGAATCGTGCCATCGCCTATCGACACGATCAGGGCTTTAAGCATGAACAAGTCTTGATGGCAGTCGCTGTTCAAAAAATGGTTAATTCTAGAGCGGCAGGCGTTGCCATGACGCTTAATCCAGTCAATGGGGACCGATCAAAGGTGGTGATTGATGCTAGTTTTGGGCTTGGTGAAGCAGTTGTTTCTGGAGAAGTGACACCGGATAACTTTGTCGTTGATAAAATCATTTTAGAGCCTGTAAGTCAGAAAATATCACCAAAGCATATTGAAATTATCCCCGATTTTGCCAATAAATGTGTGGTTACCAAACCTGTTGAACCAGCAAGACAAACCCTTCCCTCCTTAAATAGAGATGAGGTGCTTGCTGTGGCAGCAATTGCCAAACGGGCCGAAAAATTTTATGGCACCCCTCAAGATGTCGAATGGGCCATCGATCCTGAGCTAGAAGCGCCAAACAATGTGGTCGTATTGCAATCGAGGCCAGAGACAGTTTGGACCCAAAAGCAAAAAGAAGAAGCGAATAATAAGCCTAAGAAGAATATTCAAACCGGTGTTTATGGGGTGCTGGGAACCTTAATGACGCCTGTAAAAACCGGAGTAAAGAAAGAATAGAGAAGGAATCCGTAATACAAAGGAGAAATACACAATGTCAAAAACCCGCTTTGATAGTCCCTATGATTTAGCCGCGCCCGCAGGTGCCGAAGGCTGGCAAGAAATGTATCCTTATTTCATGACGTTTCAGGAGAATCGTCGTGAAGAAGAAGACGGCCGTTTTTGGTTCTGCGATTCACAGCATTGGCCCACAGTTTTCAAGCCATTTGATTCAATCACAATCGAATACGCAATAAAAACACTTAGCCAATACAACACCCGACAATGGCTCATTCCACCAGCCATGGGTATTGATTACAGAATCCACAACGGCTACCTCTACTTAAGTCCAGTCGGTGTGCCTCCCGAACAAATCGAAGGGCGTGTTCCCCACTTCTTAGAACGCGCCGGGCACTATTTTGCAAACTGGGGAGACATGCTTGAGAACTGGCACAATAAAGTAGCGGCCGTTATTGAAGAAATGGAATCCCTCAGTTTTGAGACCTTGCCTGAAATGTTGCCACTTGAATGGGTAACCAGTGGACGTGCCATAGACAGCGCCTATGATATGCAAACCGCTTACGATCGATTAATCCAGCTTGGTTATATTGCATGGCAATACCACTTTGAATTTCTCAATTTAGGGTATGCAGCGTATCTCGACTTTTTTGGCTTTTGTAAAGAAGCCTTCCCCGATATTCCCGATCTGGCAATTGCTAAAATGGTACAAGGTGTAGAAGTTGATCTCTTCCGACCAGATGATGAAGTTCGTAATTTAGCAAAGTTAGCTGTTGAATTAGGTCTCCAAGATGTGATTGGTTCAGGGTCAGCTGATGACATTTTATCTGCACTCGAAAGCGCGCCAAATGGTGACCAATGGCTGGCAGCTTGGGAAAAATCAAAGCACCCGTGGTTTAACTTCACCTCAGGCAACGGCTTCTACTCATCCGATAAATATTGGAGCGAACACCTTGATATTCCAATGGGGTATATACAAGATTACATCGGCCGTGTATTAAAAGGGCAAGATATTGATCGCCCAACAGAAGCTGTACGTGCCGAACGTGACCGTATCACAGAAGAGTATGCCGCTTCTCTAACCGATGATGAATCTCGTGAAGCATTTATGGGCAAACTAGGTCTAGCTAAAGTTGTTTTCCCCTATGTTGAAAATCACAACTTTTATATCGAGCATTGGGCCATGGGCGTCTTTTGGCGCAAGATGCGCGAATTAGCCCAAGTCATGACCGATGCCGGTTTCTGCAATGAACGAGATGACTTCTTCTACCTCAATAGATATGAAGTGCCAGCGGCTATCTTTGATTATGGATCAGGCTGGGCCGTAGGTGCCCCTGCAACGGGACCAACTTATTGGCCTGCCATAATCGAAAAACGCAAAGCAATGTGTACCGCTCTCGCCACCCAAACACCCGCGCCCGCTTTGAACGAGCCACCTGAAGTCATCACTGAACCATTTACCATTATGCTCTGGGGTATCACCACTGAAAGTGTGCAGGGATGGCTTGGTGGTAGTCGGGATGATGGCAAACTCACCGGTATGTCTGCTTCTCCTGGTGTCGTTGAAGGTCGTGCACGTGTAATTCGCAGTCCCGAACAACTTGATGAAATTGAAGATGGAGAAATTCTTGTCACCCCTGTTACAGCACCGAGTTGGGCGCCGGTCTTCGCTCGAATTCAAGCCACCGTCACTGACATTGGCGGTATGATGTCTCATGCAGCGATTGTTTGTCGAGAGTATGGTTTACCCGCCGTCACTGGCACAGGTTCAGCTAGCGCGACGATTGAAACAGGGATGATGATTCGAGTGGATGGCACCGCTGGTGAGGTGACCATTCTTGCTCAATAGGGGTGATCATCTTGAATGGAGAAGCATTGTAGTTAATGCATATCACCCCCTAATTTAACGTAAAAACGAGGTCGCTGTAGCCTTTGCCCTAAATAGGTTCAACTGGCATAAGCTGCAGCGACCCTTCGACTTCGCTCTGCTTCGCTCAGGGTGACCATTAAAAACCTCTGTCTGGAAGTAAGCCATTCGTCACTAATCGGTACAACATGAAAGAAAGTTATCAACAGATTTATCTTGCCTCTCGTCCTTATTGGGACACTCGTTTTAACGATATCCATTTGCCTTTAGCCCATGAGTATGCTCGGCAACTGCTTATCTCATATCCTGACGCAGATGAAGCTATTGTCATTCCAGCCATATTGATGCATGACAATGGCTGGAAAATGCTAACACCTGACCAACAAGCCAAGTCATTTGGCCCCAACATGTCTAGAGCGGATTTGAGACGTCAGCATGAGTTAGAAGGAGTCCGAATAGCCAAAGAGATTTTGGGGGAAATCAATTATGATGAAACGCTATCCGCTGAAATCTGCCACATTATTGATGGGCACGATTCCCGTGAGCATGCCATATCCCTAAATGACAAACTAGTGAAAGATGCGGACAAGCTCTGGCGATTTTCGCCAACTGGCCTAGACATCGATCATCGCCGGTTTGGAAAAGAACTTCAGGCACACGCCATATGGACGCGTGACCAAATTGATGAATGGCTGTTCACAGAACGTGCCAAAGAGATTGCCCTAGAACTCGTCAATATGACGATTATTCAAGAATGATATGCAAAATTTTATAGATGGAAAATGGCGCCCAGCAGAAAACGGCAGTTTCTTAACAGTCACAAATCCAGCCACCGGAGAGAAAATCGATTCGGTTCCTCGCTCAGATGATTTGGATGCTGAAATCGCAATCCAATCGGCCGACAGAGCATTCCAATTGTGGTGCAAAACCCCCATGGCTGAACGAGCCCGTTTACAGCACGCTGCAGCAAACGCAATGCGTGAACGAGCGGATGAATTTGCCCATATGCTGACACGTGAATTGGGACGGCCGTTAGCGGGTTCAAAGCGGGAGATTATTCGGTCAGCCGATTTGCTCGACTACTATGCAGAAGAAGGGTTACGTCTAAGGGGTGAACTCCCTTTGATGAACGAACCCAATGAACGAGTTTTAGTGACAAAACAACCAGTCGGTGTTGTTATTGCCATTACCCCCTTTAATTACCCCATCACCCTGTTGACTTTCAAGCTTGGCGCAGCATTGATTACAGGCTGTACAGTCGTTTGCAAACCTTCTGAGGATACACCGCTGACCACATTGATGCTGGCAGAACTTTTCCATCAAGCTGGATTCCCAGAGGGAACGTTCAATGTTGTCACTGGATACGGCCGTGAAGTGGGGCAAGCACTTGTCACACACCCAACACCGCGAAAGGTCGCCTTCACAGGGAGCACCAGCGCAGGCCAAGCCATTGCAGCCTTGGCTATGCAAACAAGCAAGCGGGTTACCCTCGAAATGGGAGGGCAATCCCCAGCAATCGTAGCAAACGATGCCGACTTAGAAAAAGCCATTCCTCAAATTGTGGGACATGCTTATTCCAACACTGGCCAATTTTGCTACCGAGTCAACCGAATTTATGTACAACGCGCAATCTATAAAGAATTTGTGACGCAATTTGCTGAGCTTGCTGAAAAGATGTTGGTTGGCAATGGCTTATTGCCCAATTGCCAGTTAGGACCGCTCGTTAATGAAAAAATATATGGCAACAGTGAACAGCAGGTCGCTGATGCCCATAAAAAGGGAGCCCAATGTGCAACGGGCGGCGCACGGTTGACAGGGGAAGAATTTGATAACGGACATTACTTTCCCCCCACAGTTCTGTTCGATACGGACCATTCGATGGACATTATGACCGAGGAAACATTTGGCCCAGTGGTGGGCATTATGCCGTTTGATGACATCGATGAAGCACTCGAACTTGCAAACGATACGAAGTACGGTTTAGCCGCCTACCTATTTACTCGAGACATTGGTTTAGGTTTGAAAGCGGCTGAAACGCTTGAAGCAGGTTCTGTTTGGGTCAACAACATTCGCAGAAGCTATCATCACGTGCCATTTGGTGGCATGAAACAGAGCGGTATTGGGCGTGAAAAATCGCGTCATGCACTGGATGAGTATTTAGAATACAAAACGATTTATCTGGGTTTAGAATGATGACAATTTACACACAAATAATCGAAGCGTGTCAGCCCTATTGGACCGTCCGCGATAATGATAAGCATATTCCAGGCTCTTATGCGTTTGCCCGAAAGCTACTCGACAATTACCCAAACGCCGACGCCATGATTGTGCTTCCAGCTATTTTGATGCACGACAACGGGTATGCCAATGTCCCACCAGAGACCCTCCTAGCTGGGTTGACCGACTCCCCGAATGGGTTTAATGCGGATATTACCCGATTGCATGAAATAGAAGGAGCAAAAATCGCCCGCTCTATCTTGATCAAGCTCCATTTTGACAGTGAAAAAATTGAGACCATTTGTGAAATTATTGATGGGCATGATTCGCGTAAAGATGCCCTCTCACTCGAAGATAAATTAGTTAAAGATTCTGACAAACTTTGGCGGTTTACAGCCGAGGCAGCTGTTGTTGCAGGGCAAGGATGGATGGGTCGAGAGCCACTAGAATTTCTAGACTATTGCCTATCAAAATTAGAAGGTTGGATGTTCCTAGAAGAGTCTGTTGAATTAGCAAAAGAAGCGGCAAACATCGCTCGCCAAGAGCTAGAAAGTGGACAAAATTAGGTGGGGAACTCGATGACACAACTAAAAAACAAAGTAGCTATTGTGACTGGTGCCGCAGGTGGTTTAGGCCGCACGTTTGCAATTGCATTTGCCGAAGCGGGTGCCAAGGTTGCTTGTGCTGATGTTAATTTAGAAGGTTTGGAAGAAACGGCCGTACTCATCACGCAATCTGGTGGCCAAGCATTCGCCATCAAAACCGATGTCACCAATATGGCCTCAACCAACCAACTTGTTGAACAAACAGTCTCCCAATGGGGCCAAATCGATATCTTAGTGAATAACGCAGCCATCTATGCTGGCATTGAACGAAAACCCTTCTGGGAAATTGATGAAAAAACTTGGGAGCGGGTTATGGACGTCAATGTCAAAGGCATTTGGCAAATGAGCAAATCCGTTGTGCCAAGCATGTTTGAACGAGGTGGGAAGATCATCAATATTGGGTCTGCGACCTTTTACAGCGGATCACCTGGCTGGTTGCATTATGTGGCGAGCAAAGGGGCAGCTGTTGGTATGACCCGCTCGATGGCTCGAGAGCTAGGCGACTTTAACATCACGGTCAATGCCATTGCGCCTGGGTTTACATTAACAGAAGCCAGTTTAGGCATTGTTGAGGACGCAGCCAATTACGGCATTAATCGGGGAGCTATTAAAAGGGCTTCTCAATCAGGAGATATGATTGGAACGGCGCTTTATCTGGCCTCGTCAGCCAGCGACTTCGTAACAGGACAAACTATCGTTGTAGATGGAGGCCGACAGTTTAATTAAGGAATCAAAATACAGGTATGCGTTACATTATTCAGCAATACCTGTTCTATTTTTTACAAAGGATACGCCTATTTTGTTAAAAGATTAGGCACGGCCGAATTTATCTATCGCAGCCCGCATAGACCCAACTTCTGCAATAAACTTCGCCATTTCTTCTTCGATAGACTCCGCTTCCTCAGCAAATTCAATTATGGCAGTGACATGTTCAGCCGGTATGGCAACAACACCGTCTTCATCCCCAACGATATAGTCACCTGGATTGATGATAACGCCGCCGACTTGAACGGGTACATCTCGAGCAATGGTCATTAATCGCCCAATCGAGCTTGATGGCACTATCGAACGTGCATAAACTGGGAATTCAGTATCTCGTTGAATCAAGGCTGCATCACGTGTTCCCCCATCAAGAACTGCACCTTCATGACCACGAGCAACTGCACCCGCCGTCATAAGTTCTCCCCAAACGGCCGTATTGGCATCCGCCCCTGAACCGATACAAATTACTGAGCCAGGAGGGGATTCATCAATCACATCGAAGGCTAATTCTGGTTTGTGTGGTTCTTGACTCGGCACCTCGAGCACCGTGGCCGCAATGCCAGCTATTTTTCGTGCATTCACTCGACCTTTAATATCAAAATCTAAAAAGCCTCGCTTACCTGCAATTTGATCACACCCATCAGACAATGTCGCCACAGCTAACGTTCTTAACCGTTTAATATTTTCTTTTTGACTCTGTTCCATTCGAAATCCTCCAAGCTCTTTTTTCTATGGCCCTTTAGGAACCCAAGGCAAGTAAATCATATGATCCGCATTCGACAAATTATCGTTTAATCCGAAACCCACAATGATGGGATCATGATCTGATACTCGGAAGACATTTTCTTCATAAAAGCTTGGATCAGTAAAAGAGGTGTCATAATCCCACACATCAGGCTCATCACTATTGATATGCCATTCAGTGACACCTGTAACTTGATTGCGCAAGCTACTATTGACCAAGGCATAGTCCAAGTAGCCAAACTGCCCATTAAAAACAAAAGAGTAGGCATCTTCGCCATTAAACAGTTTGGCTAAATCAATATACCCCAAATCAAGGAGCGCTTGAATCGGGTCTTCCTTATCGTATGCATTCAAATCTCCTAAGATCAAGATATCAGGATCATCTGATTCTGTGGGGTCGCCGGCAAGCCAATTAGCAAGCGCAACAGCCGCTGATGTTCGGGTCAAGTTACAGTTGGCTTGACCATCTCCTAGATCGGGATCACCTAAATCATCACAATCGCTTCCTTTTGATTTAAAGTGATTGACCGCTACAGTTAACCGCTCACCTGTTCCAATTTGCTCGAAGGATTGCGCCAATGCAGGTCGATTTTTACTGTCAATATAGGTGGGATCAACGCTTGAATCTAAAATTTCAAAATCTCCAACAGGCGTAACGGCCGTTGCTTTGTAAATAAAACCAACGCGAATCGCATCACCACCAATGACACCTGTATCGATGTAGGCAAAAGTACCGTTACCAACTGCGTCATTCATGCCGCTAACGAGGTCTGCTAACGGTTCCACGCCCGGTGTATTTTCAATTTCAACAATGCCGTAAATG
>JANQSK010000627.1 GCA_028284105.1 Anaerolineae bacterium | reverse complement strand
ATGTTCTGTTCATCAGTGATAAATGGGGTCTGTTCTTCTTTTTTGAAACGAATCGTCACGCTAGCACCCAATGCTTCCAGCGCTTTATAAACGGGCTGTTTGGCAAATGGAATAACTTCGACAGGAACTGGCGCTTTCGTTCCCAATTTTTCCACTAATTTAGAATCATCTGCCACGACAATAAGCTGTTTAGATGAGGCAGCTACAATTTTTTCTCTTAGAAGTGCGCCTCCCAACCCTTTTATCAGGTCGAGTGTAGGACTAATTTCATCGGCTCCATCAATGGTGATATCGATAACCGGTGCTATTTCTAATGTCGTTAGGGGAATGTCAAATTTGCTTGCTTCTTGAGCAGTGACTTCAGACGTAGGAATGGCAACAATGTCTGTCAGTTCTTCACTTTGCCACATTCTGCCAATGGCTCGCGTTGCAAAAACGGCCGTACTTCCCGTTCCTAATCCAATAACCATACCCGACTGAACACGCTCAACCGCTTTTTCAGCCGCCTGTTTCTTTAATTCTGCAATTTTGTCTGACACTTACTTTTCCTCTTCTTCCTCAAATAATTCTGGGTGTGGCAAGGACATCCGTCCGGTATCCATCAATCTCTGTGTCGAAACTGTTTCAATTTCGTACTGGCTATCTGGATTGTTTTGCATCCAGCCAACAAAAGATTTTCGATCAAAAACGATAAGTTTAACGGCCGTTTTTGCCCGAACCGTCGCAATGCGAGTCCCCTTCTCTAAAAGACCCACCTCGCCAAAATAATCACCTGCTGAAAGTTCATCAAGAAAAGCTTCTTCACCATCTCCATATTCAGCAATCACTTCCACAACACCTTCAACGATGATAAAAAACTGATCCGCAACCTCCCCTTGCGACACAATCGTCCGCCCCGGCATGAACATTTCCATATGTTCCATATGTTCAACATCAAAAAAGCCGGTTTCAAGAGGTGGCAATTCAACTGGAGGATGGCGCTCGATTTGTGGGGTTTCAATTTTCTGAGGGGGTTTGGGTAAACGCTTGAGCACAAGCTCTTTGATTTCTCGTTGAATCTCTGTTGAACTATTGACCCAACGGGCAAACGTTCGCCGATCCATGCTCATTACGTTCAAATCAGAAATCGCCCGCACTGTAGCATTTCTGCGGTTTTGAGTAAGCAGCCCAATCTCCCCAAAATACTCACCAGCTTGCAAAATATTGAGCTTTCGTTCGCTTTGATCTTCCAGCGTTTCAATCACTTCAACACGACCACTCGTGATGATGTAAAAGCGATCAGGGATATCCCCTTGTTTAATAATTACGGTGCCTGCTGGAAACTGCTCAGGGCCAAAAGCAGGTTTTTGAGTCATTGTGCAAACCTTTATTATTCGTTATTTTCTTGCTTTGTTACCAAAGTTTCTAAAACTTCTCCTTTGGAGAAAAAATGCCTTACAAAGGCTGTCAATCACCGAGTAAATGACAATCATTGAAGCTGATTTAATTTTTAAAACTTTTTGTGATTTACCTAAACTTCTTGGGTAAGCTGCCAACACCGCAAAAATTCTGCTACGCTCCACGCTTGGGCAATACAGCCTCGCGGTGTGAAAGGCGGATTGCCATCAAAAATTTCACTCATTGAGCCAAGCCCATGCTCTGACAAATGATGCATCAATGGCAACAAATAAGAACGGGCTTGTTTAGGATCTTTGTATACTCGCAAATGGGCGGTTACAAAAGGACCGATGAGCCACCCCCAAACAGTCCCTTGATGATAGGCGCCATCTCTTTTGTAGCGATCGCCTTGATAATGACCAATATACTCTTTGTCGTCAGGTGACAGACTACGCATCCCGTGAGCCGTTAATAAATGTCGTGAACATGCATCAACCACAGAACGCTGTTGGCTTAAATTTAACGGGCTGTAAACCAATGAGATAGCTAACAGTTGATTGGGTCTTAGATTGCCTTCGTGACCATCTGGACCATCAAGCACATCGTAGCAGTATCCCATCTTTTGGTTCCAAAATCGCTGGAACCCTTTTTCAACAGCGCCGGCGAGCTCTTCAAAAACGGCCGTTTCTTCACCAAGGATGTCAGCAAAACGAGCGCAAATTTTCAGGGCGTTATACCAAAGCGCATTGATTTCAACAGGTTTACCAATCCGTGGAGTGACGACCCAATTTTCAACCTTCGCGTCCATCCAAGTAAGCTGTACACCCGGTTCACCAGCGTAAAGCAACCCATCCGTGGGGTCAACATGAATGTTGTACCGGGTGCCTCGAGCATGCCATTG